>JAOPZG010000493.1 GCA_025964215.1 Conexibacter sp. | reverse complement strand
CCGGCGAGCATCAGCCTCGTCCCGACCGGATACTGCGCCGACAGCCACGGCTGGTTGAAGAACGTGGCCTTCATGATCCCCGTGCCGTCGCTGACCGTCGCCTCCACGAGCGGCTTCATCCCGCGGCGGCGCACCGGGCGCGTGGTGATCGAGCGGACCTCGACCAGGACCGTGGCGGTCTCGTCCAGCGCGAGCTCGCCGATCGTCCGCGCCTCGCCGGTCGCGCGCGGCAGGTGCTCGAGCAGCGCGCCCACGGTCTCCAGGCCCATCGACTCGGCGGCCGCGGCGGCGGTCGGGTTCTTGATGTCCAACGGCTCGCTCAGCCGCGAGGGGCGCGGCGTGCGGGTGGGCGAGCTCCAGAGCTCTTCCGCGCTCAGCTCGCGGGGCTCGGCGAAGGCGATCGGCGGGATCGGGGGCGGCACGGCGGCGGTCCGGGCCTACTCGGCCGCGAGCAGCCACCACCAGGACGGCTGGCCGCCGTCCTCCAGCTCCAGCTCCACCCCGGCGGGCGCGAGCTTGGCGACGGCGGCGCCGTCGAGCGGGGCGCCCTCGCCCTCGATGCAGGTGACGAGCTCGGCGTCGGTCGAGAGCTGGCCGAGGACGATCTCGAGCGTCGAGCCGGGCTCGCCCCACGCGACGAGGTCGTCGCCGACGTAGCCGACGGCGTCGCCGATGGCGAAGCGGCCGTCGGGGTCCTGGCGCGCGGCGGGCGCGACGCCGCCGGTGCGCACGGCGTCGAGGGCGTCCTGCATCGCGTCGCCGTTCTCGGCGGCGCCGCGGTCGACGTTCAGCGCGAAGGCGGCGGCGAGGCCGGCCTGCTGGGAGCGCGAGGCGACGACGCGCACGACCTTGTCCGACAGCTCGGCCGCGCGCTCGGCGGCCATGAAGACGTTGGGGCTGTTGGGCAGGACGACGACCTCCTCGGCGGGCACGTCGTGGATGCCGGCGAGGATCTCCATGGTGGAGGGGTTGAGCGTCGGGCCGCCGTCGAGGACGCACGCGCCGAGCGACTCGAAGAGCGCGACCAGGCCGCTGCCGGTGGCGACCGCGAGGGCGCCGCAGGTCTGGACGATCGCGACGGGCGCGGCGGAGCCGTTCGAGCCGGCGCCGTTGCCGTCGGAGCCGAGCGCGAGGCGCGCCTCGCGCTCCAGGACCTGGGCGTGCATGTCGGCGACGTCGAGCCGCGAGACCTCGCCGGCGCCGTCGAAGACGAGCGTCGCCTGCTCGGGGTCGTCGGTGTGGACGTGGACCTTCAGCGTCGCGTGGTCGCCGACGACGAGGACGGAGTCGCCGATGTCCTCCAGCCGCGGGACGTAGCGCGAGGCCTCGAGGCCCGAGCCGGTGACGGCGAAGTTGGTGCAGTACCGGTAGGTCTCGCTGTCGTGCTCGGGATGCGTGATCCGGGCGGGCGCGTAGTGCTCGAGCTCGGGCGCGTCGGTGCCCTTCAGCGCGGCGACGATCCCGGCGAAGATGATGATGACGCCGTAGCCGCCGGCGTCGACGACGCCCGCCTCGCGCAGCGCGGGCAGCAGCTCGGGGCCGCGCTGGACCGAGGCCTCGCCGGCGACGATCGCGCGCTCGAGGGCCGCGGCGATCAGGAGGTTCTGCTGCTCGGGCTCGGCGGCCGCGGCGAGGCGGCGCTGCTCCTCGGGCAGGTGCGCGAGGTCGTGGGCGATCGAGGTCGCCATGTCGCGCATGACGGTCAGCATCGTGCCCTCGGCCGGCTCGCGGACCGAGGCGTAGGCGCGCTGGGCGGCGGTCGCGAAGGCGGCGCCGAGCAGGACGGGGTCGACGAGCTCGCCGGGCCGGGAAACGAGCTCCTCGGCGGCGCCGCGGATCAACTGGGAGAGGATGACGCCGCTGTTGCCGCGCGCGCCCAGCAGGGCGGCGCGGGCGACGGTCTCGACGATCTCGTTGCGGCCGATCTCGTCGATCGAGCGGTCCTCGGCCTCGGCCTCGAGGCGGTCGAGCTCGGTGAGCACGGCCTTGAGGGTGAGCGCAATGTTGTCGCCCGTGTCGCCGTCGGCGACCGGGAAGACGTTGAGATCGTTGATCTCCTGGCGGCGGGACTCGAGGTGCGCGAGCGCGCCCTGGACCGCCACGCGGAAGCGGACGAGACTCGGATCGGACACGGAGCGACCGTAGCGGGTCCGTCGGCCGACGCGGTGGCGCGCGGGGCGCCGCCGGCGGCTAGACGGCCTTGGTGACCTTGCCGGCCTTGAGGCAGCGCGTGCAGACGTACACGCGTCGCGGGGCCGCACCCACGAAGATCCGGACCTTCTGGAGGTTCGGGTCGAAGCGGCGCTTGGTGGCGCGCATCGAGTGGGACCGGCTCTGTCCGAAAGCGGGACCGCGCCCGCAGCTGTGGCAAACCTTCGACATTCGGCCGGGGAGTGTAGCGGGGCGAGCGCCGTCCGGCGGTGCGGGGTGGTTCGGGGGGCGGCGTTGCGGCGTTTCTTAGCGTTGGTTAGGGACCGGTGTCGCGGGGGCGCGACTGGGGTACCCGTCGCTGGATGTCCGCCCTCCCCCAGCAGGTCGACCTGCCCGAGCGCTACCGCGTGGTGCGGCATGTCGCCAACGGCGGCATGGCGACGGTCTGGGCCGCGGAGGACGCGGTGCTCGAGCGGCTCGTCGCGGTGAAGGTGCTGGCCGCGGGCTACGCGGCCGATCCCGCCGCCCGTCGCCGCTTCACCCGCGAGGCGCGTGCGGCCGCTCGCGTCTCCGACCATCCCAACGTCGTGACGATCTTCGACATCGGCGGGCAGGACGACGAGCAGGCGTTCATCGTCATGGAGCACTTCGCGGGCGGGACGGTGGCGGACCGGCTGCGGGCCGGGGATCGGGTTCCCGTGTCGTTGGCGCTGCGCTGGCTGCGGGAGGCCGCGTCCGCGCTGGACGCCGCGCACGCGGCGGACATCGTCCACCGGGACGTGAAGCCGGGGAACCTGCTGTTGGATGAGCACGGCCGGCTGGCGGTCGGCGACTTCGGGATCGCGTCCTTGGCCGGCGAGACCGCGGTGACCGCCGCGGGCCAGGTGCTCGGCACGGCGGCGTACCTGTCGCCCGAACAGGCGCGCGGTCGTCTGGCCACGCCTGCGTCCGATCGCTACTCGCTGGCGGTCGTGGCCTTCGAGCTGCTGTGCGGCCGGCGGCCGTTCGACGGCGAGACGGCGATGGAGCAGGCGCGGGCGCGGGTCGAGCAGGAGCCGGCCGCGGTGCCGGCGGGCGCCTGCGGCGCGGCGGGGCCGG
>JAOPZG010000490.1 GCA_025964215.1 Conexibacter sp. | reverse complement strand
CAGTTGCCCGCGGTCTGGCCGGTGATCTCCAGCGCGGACATCAGCGGGACGCCGGCGCTCACGAGCGCCGACAGCGTGCGCGACCAGCGGGCGAGCGCGATCTTCTGCACGATGTCGCCGATCTTCATCGGGATGCGCAGCTTGAAGGTGTCCCACATCTTGCGGCCCGGCTCGCTGGCCTTCCACTTCTTGAAGGACCAGCTCGTCGCGAAGCCGCCGACGATGAAGGCGTACCAGTAGCCGGTGATGGCGTTGGAGAGCCCGACGGTGAACTTCGTGATCGTCGGCAGGTCGCCGCCGAACTGCTTGAACGTGCCGACGAAGACCGGCACGAGGAAGACGACGAGCGCGATCAGGACGCTGAACGCGAAGACCATGACGACGATCGGGTAGGCCATCGCGGCCTTGACCTGGCGGCGCAGCGAGTCCGCGGACTCGAGCTGGTCGGCGACGCGCAACAGGGCCGAGTCCAGGACGCCGCCCGTCTCGCCGGCGCGCGTCATCGCGACGAACAGCTGGTTGAAGACCTTGGGGTGGCGCTCCAGCGCGTCGGAGAGCGGCAGGCCCGCCTCGACGTCCTTGCGGACGAGCGAGATCGCGGCGACCAGCTTGTCGTTCTCGGTCTGCGCCTCGAGCACGTAGAGCGCGCGCAGGATCGTCATGCCGCTGTTGACCATGGTCGCCAGCTGGCGGGTCATGATCGTCAGGTCGGCGGACTTGATCCGGTTGAAGAACGGGATCTCGAGCTCTTTGGAGGTGTGCTTGTCCGCGATCTCGAGGACGATCAGCCCGCGCTGCTTGAGCTGGTCGGAGACGATCTGCTTGGACTCGGCCTCGACCTCGCCGGACGCCTTCGCGCCCGTGAGGTCCATCGCCTTGAAGACGTAGGTCGACATGGCCTAGGCCGCCTGCAACCCGCCGAGTCCGCCCGAGAGGCGCTTGAGCTCCTCGGGCGTGGAGGACCGCGTCTCGGCCATCCGCTGGGTGATCGCGCCGCTGCGGACGAGCGCGGCGAGCGCGGTGTCGAGCGTCTGCATGCCGACGCCGCCGCCGGTCTGCATCGCCGAGAGGATCTGGTGGGTCTTGCCCTCGCGGATCAGGTTGCGGACCGCCGGGGTCGGCACCAGCGTCTCGCCGGCGCCGACGCGCGAGGCGCCGTCGGCCGACGGGATCAGGGTCTGGGTGATGACGCCCTGGAGCGCGACCGAGAGCTGCGTGCGGACCTGGTCCTGCTGGTGGCTCGGGAAGACGTCGATGATGCGGTCGATCGTCTGCGGCGCGCTCTGCGTGTGCAGCGTCGCGAAGACGAGGTGGCCGGTCTCCGCCGCGGTCAAGGCGGTGGAGATGGTCTCCAGGTCCCGCATCTCGCCGACGAGGATGACGTCGGGGTCCTGGCGCAGCGCGCCCTTCAGGGCGGCGGCGAAGCCCGAGGCGTCCGACCCCAGCTCGCGCTGGATGACCATGCACTTCTTGTGGGAGTGCAGGAACTCGATCGGGTCCTCGATCGTGAGGATGTGCTCCTCGCGGGACTCGTTGATCTCGTCGATCATCGCGGCGAGCGAGGTCGACTTGCCCGAGCCCGTCGGGCCGGTGACGAGCACCAGGCCGCGCGGCTTCTTGCAGAACTCGTGGACGACGGGCGGCAGGCCGAGGTCGTCGATCCTCGTGATGACCGACGGGATCAGGCGGAACGCGGCCGCCATCGCCGAGCGCTGCATGTAGGCGTTGACGCGGAAGCGGGCGGTGCCCGGGATCGCGTAGGCGAAGTCGAGCTGCCAGTCGGTCTCGAGGCGCTGTCGCTGGTCGTTGCTCAGGATCCCGTAGATGATCTCCCGGGTGTCCGTCGGGTCGAGGACCGGGTAGTCCTCCAGCGACGTCAGGCGACCACGGACGCGGATCATGGGATGTGATCCCGCCGTGATGTGCAAGTCGGAGGCACGACGCTCGAGGACGTCGAGGAGGAGCTGGGCGAAATCGATCCGCATCGCCACGATGGTCGACGGATGGGCGTCGGTTCTTGAGCGGGCCGGGTCGGATTGGACGTGCGGCGGTGCTCAGCGTTGCGGCAGCACGACCGTGCGCAGGGCCGCCGGGAGGTGCCCGCTGACGACGTAGAGCCGCCCCTCGGTGAAGTACGCCGCGCCCGGCGCGCCCGAGACCTTGAACTGGCGGCGGTCGGCGAGGCGCAGCAGCCGCATGCCGTCGGGGCGGTACACCGCCAGCCAGCCGTCGCCGAGGGTCAGGCCGCCGGCCTCGTGGTACTTCGCGCCACCGAACCCGCGGGGCAACGCGATGGCCTTGCCCGAGCCACAGCGGTAGAGCTTGGCGGACTGGAAGTCGGACCAGTACGTCGCGCGCGTGATCAGCGCCCAACCGCCGCGCACGGTGACCGGCCGCAGGGCCGGCGCCAGCTCCTGCACCTCGTCGCTGGAGTCGGTGTCGGGCTGGACCGTGGCGTGCAGCGGCGGGCACATCGGCGCGTACAGGCCCGGAGCGTCGAGGTCGACGACCTGCGCCGGATCGGTCTCGCGGGTCGAGCGCTGCTCGCCGGTGCGCCAGTTGACGTTCTGGAAGTGGTAGGTGGCGTGGTAGCCGCTCTCGATGCTGCGCACCCACTGCGCGCCGACCCAGTCGATCCGCGCGGCCATGGAGCCGCCCGCGTCCGTGTGCAGCGTCTGGTCGAGCTGCACCTCCTCGCCGCCGGACAGCGACGTCACCGCGATGCGCCACAGCCAGTGCTCGTCCTCGCTGGGTGTCCGCAGCACGTCGGTGTCCCCGCAGTTGGAGGCGATCCGCCCGCTGCCCGCGGCCTGCGCCGTGCAGCCCGCCGGGACCGGCGCCGGCCGCGTCGGGCCCGCGTCGGGGCGCAGCCACGCGACGCCGCCCGTCAGCGTGCGCCCGACGGGACTGCGGTACGCCGCCGTCGTCGCGTCCGCCGCGCCGAGCCACTCCGCGTCGGAGGAGACCTGGTGCGAGGCCAGCGTCGGCAGCTTCGCCGCGGCGGTCGCGGCCGGCAGCAGGGCGGCCACGAGGATCGCGGCGGTGGTGAGCGTCGGGCGGAGCATCGAAGGCCGTCAACGTGCGGGACGGGCAGAGGTTGCGGACACTTGACTTGGTCAACCATCTCGTGGCAGGCTGGCGCGCATGCCCGCCGCGCCCGCCCCCGCCGACCTGGACCCCATCGACGCCGTCCGCGCCTTCACGCGGTTCTACACCAACAAGATCGGCGTGCTGCGCGGTGGGCTGCACGGCTCGCGCCATCCGCTGCCCGAGGCGCGGGTGCTCTTCGAGCTGGGCGGCGCTGAGACGACGGCGGTCGCCGACCTGCGGCGCTCGCTCGACATGGACGCCGGCCAGCTCAGCCGGCTGCTCGCGCGGCTCGACGAGCAGGGGCTGCTCGTGCGCGAGCGCTCCGCGCAGGACGCGCGGCGACAGGTCCTGCGCCTCACGGCGGCGGGCCGGCGCGAGCACGGGCGGCTGGACCGCGGCGCGATCGAGCAGTGGTCGGCGCTGCTCGACGGCGTGCC
>JAOPZG010000452.1 GCA_025964215.1 Conexibacter sp. | reverse complement strand
TCGGCGAGCGCCTCGGGGATCTCGATCTCAGTGCAGTTGTCGCGCGAGCTGCCCTCGTAGCGGTAGGCCTTCATGTCGACGAGGTCGATCACGCCGGAGATCTCGTGCTCGGCGCCGATCGGGATCTCCACCGCGACCACGTGCGGGCCGAACGCGCCCTTCAAGGACTCCAGCGTCCGGAAGAAGTCCGCCCGCTCGCGGTCGAGCATGTTGACGTACACCATGCGCGCGAGGTCGAGCTCGGTCGCCCGCTCCCACAGCCGGACGGTCGAGACCTCGACGCCCATCACCGCGTTGACGACGAACACCGCCGACTCGCAGACGCGCAGCGCGCCGAGCGCGTCGGCCACGAAGCTCGGCTCACCGGGCGTGTCGATCAGGTTGATGCGCCGGTCCTGCCACTCGAACGAGTTCAGCGCGGCGCCGATCGACATCGCGCGCGCCTGCTCGTCGGGCTCGGAGTCCGAGAGGGACGTGCCGTCCGCGACGCTGCCGAGGCGCGTGGTCGCCCGCGCCTGGAAGAGCAGTGCCTCGAACAGCGAGGTCTTCCCGCTGCCGCGGTGACCGACGAGGGCCACGTTGCGGATGCGGTCCGCAGCCTTGTGCATGGCCAGGCTCCTTTCCTCGGAGGCCGACGAGCCAGCACAGGCACGCGGCCTGATGTTCGGATGGACCGAACCTAGCGGCAATGCGCACAAGCCCGCAAGGGCCGGGCCGCAATGCGAGCCCCCTGGGCGAGCTTTGCCTACTCCTGTTCGAGCAGCCGCGAGCGAAGGCGCAGGACGGCCTTCGTGTGCAGCTGGGAGATGCGGGACTCGGTGACCCCGAGGACCTCGCCGATCTCGCGCAGCGTGAGGTTCTCGTAGTAGTAGAGCGCCACCACGAGCTTCTCGCGCTCGGGCAGCCGCGCGATCGCGTCGGCCACCCGGTCCTTCAGGTCCGTCTGGTCCATGACCGCGGCCGGGTCCGGGGCGTTCTCGTCGGTCAGGGTGTCGAGCAGCGAGACGGCGTCCCCGGAGGAGTCGCCGACCGTCCACAGCTCGTCCAGCGCGGCGACCGTGGAGTTGGAGATCTGGAGCAGCGACTCCTGGAAGTCGTCCACGGTGACGCCGAGCTCCCGCGACATCTCGTCGTCGGTCGGCGCGCGCTGGAGGGAGTGCTCGAGCTTGGTGTTGGCCTTCTCGATCTCGCGCGCCTTGGCGCGGACGGAGCGCGGCACCCAGTCCAGGGAGCGCAGCTCGTCGATGATCGCGCCCTTGATGCGGGTGATCGCGTAGGTCTCGAACTTGATCTCGCGCTCGAGGTCGAAGCGCTCGATCGCGCTGATCAGGCCGACCAGCCCGTAGGAGATGAGGTCGGCCTCCTCGACGTGAGCCGGCAGGCCGCTCGCCATCCGGCCCGCGACGTACTTCACCAGCGGCGAGTAGGCGACGACCAGCCGCTCGCGGGCATGCGTGTCCCCGGTCGCCTTGTAGCGGCGCCAGAGGTCCCGCAGCTCAATGGCCTTGACGTTGGTCTCCATCCCTGATCCTCAGGCCCTCGGATGCGCGTTGGCATACGCGGACTTGAGCCTGGCGGACTCTACACGGGTGTAGATCTGCGTCGTGGAGATGCTGCTGTGGCCCAGCATCTCCTGGATCGCGCGGAGGTCCGCGCCGCCGTCGAGCAGGTGCGTGGCGAACGAGTGGCGCAGCGCGTGCGGATGGGCCCCGCCCTGGAGCGCCGCCCGCCGCGACCAGACCCGCAGACGCCGCCGCACGTCGCTGGTCGACAGCCGCCGGCCGGACTTCGAGAGGAAGAGCGCCGGCTCGCCGCGGTCGCTCTGGAGCGCGGGGCGCGCGCGCTCCACGTAGCGCGTGAGGGCCCGGACGGCGGCCTCGCCCACGGGGACGATCCGCGTCTTGCTCCCCTTGCCCTCCACGCGCACCTCCTCGGCGTCGAAGTCGAGCGAGCCGTGGTCGAGGTTGACGAGCTCCTCGGCGCGCAGGCCGCAGGCGTAGGCGAGCTCGAAGAGCGCGCGGTCGCGGACGTCGAGCGGCGTGGTCTGCGGGATCCGGTCGAGCAGCTCCCCCACCTCGCCGGCCTTGAGGACCCGCGGGAGCTTGGAGGGGCGCTTGGGCGCCGGGACCAGGTCGGCCGGGTTGGCCGGCATGTGCCCGTGCTCGCGCATGGTGCGGTAGAGCGAGCGCAGCGCGGCGAGCTTGCGGGCGACGGTCGCGGGCGTGACCTCGCGCTCGCCGAGCGCCTGGGCGTAGCGGCGCAGGATCCGCGTGGTGACGTCGGTCGGCTCGTGGCCGCCGGTCGTGCACCAGAGCGCGAACTGCGCGCAGTCGAAGCCGTAGGCGCGGCGCGTGCGCGCGGCGGCGCCGCGGCGCAGCAGGTCGCTGTCGAAGAGGCGCAGGGCCTCCTGCCATGCGCTGCTCAGCGCCTCCTCGCGGGCGCTCTCGGGCGCTCTATCCTCGACCGTCGTGGGACTCTTCTTCATCGACACCACCTCCGGTCAGGTCGCGACGCATCGGCAGCTGATCGACGCCGGCATCTCGCCGCCGAGCGACGACCCGCCGCGGCCGTGGCACCGCGTGCGCGGCAACATCGACTCCTCGACCATGTGGTACGCGGTGATGCGCAAGAGGACGAACGGGATCTTCATCGGCACGCTCGTCTTTCGCCACTCCGACCACCATGCCTCCCTGCTGAGCGAAGGCTGGGAGGAGGTCGACGTGGACGAGATCCGCGACGTGGCCCTGCAACAGCCCTAGGCGATGAAGATCGGCGAGCCGACGGGGACGCGCGGGTAGAGGTCCTCGACGTCGGTGATCCGCATGCGCACGCAGCCATGCGACGCGGCGTGGCCGATCGTGCCGTACTCGCTGGGATCCACGCCGTGGATGCCGGCGCCGTCGAAGATCCCCAGCCAGCGGGACTTCAGCGGGTTCTCCGGCGTGCCGCCGGGGACGACCTTGCCGCGGTCCTTCTCCGGGACCCAGGAGGAGTTCGGCTCGGTCCAGGCGGGGTTCACCGCCTTGTTCTGGATGTGGTAGAGCCCGGCGGGCGTGTCGAGGCCGACCGCGCCGATCGCCACCGAGTAGCTCTTGACCGCCTTGAGGTTCTTGAAGACCGTGAGCTTGAACTGCTCGCGGTTGACCACGAGCGTCGTCGCGTTCTGCGCGATCAGCTTGTCGGTCGAGACCGCCGGGGGCACGTGATGGGTCTTCGCGCCGAAGCGGCGGTCGGAGGTCGGCGAGCCGAGCGCGGCCTTGATCTTCTTGTGCAGCGCCGTCGCGTCGAGCGCGAGGCCGTCGTGGCTCGGCGTCGTCGTCGGGCCGGAGACCGCGTACTTGATGGTGGCGTTCATCGCCGGGCGGTTGACGGACCTGCGGATGCGGTCGAGCAGCCGGATGATCGCGGCGTCGGAGTACGTGACCTCGGGCTCGAGCTTGGCGTCGAGCTTCTCACCGGTCACCCCGCGCCAGGTGCGCTCGAGGATGTTGCCCCGGCGGCTGCGGGCGAGCGCGTCGTCGACCGTCGTGTCGAGGTTCGTGGCGACCTTCGCCTCGCGGGCGGTCAGCCGCCAGCGGCGGTTGGCGTGGTCGACCGTGACGGTGCGGTTGAGCGGCTCGAGGATCTGCTGGCGCAGCTTGGCCTCGGCGGCGTCCTTCTTCAGGCCGCTGACGTCCACCCCGCCGATGACGACGCCCTTGCCGATCTTGTCCTGCTGGCCGTGGTCGTAGACGACGATCGCCGCGGCGATGGCGGCGAGCAGCACCAGGAAGCTGGTGACGGCGATGACGAGGCGTGCGGGCAACGGTGAGCGAAACCGAGGGGACGGGTCGCCGACCAGAGTAGTCGCTCGGCGGACGTTGCAATACCCCTGCAAGCGGCCATGCCCACCACCTTGGGTGGGGACGCGCCAGCTTGGCTGTCAGCCCGCGGACGTGACGGGCGCGGCCAGCAGGCGGTCGATGGACCGCAGGACGGTGGTTCGGCGCGCGTTGGCGGCCTCGTGCTCGCGCAGCGTGCGCAGGTCCTCGTGGCTGAGCGACGGCAGCATCGCGAGGATCTCGCGCGCGGGAAGGGAGCCGTAGGCGGTGGGCGCGGGCGGGCGCGGCGGAGCCTCGAGCTGGTCG
>JAOPZG010000427.1 GCA_025964215.1 Conexibacter sp. | reverse complement strand
CTCACAGCCGGCGTCGCGCTCGCGCCGACGCGCCTTGGTGATGTACATGAACCGGCTGGCGCCCGGACGCTGGCGCTCGACCTCCCACGCCCCGCAACCCTCCGCGCAGCGCCCGCGCCGGCAGCGGACGCTGTGGGTGGCCACGACGTGCGGCGGCCAGCGCACGACGTCGGGCTCGTCGGCGTGGCGGATCGACGCCGCCTCGATGTTCAGGGCGCCGGTGCCGTGGCGTGCGATGTTCCGGGTCGTCGAGGACTCGGTCAGCGGGCGGCGGGCCAGGACGATCGGCTCATAGAACGGCTTGAGCGTCGTGGCCTGCCCGCCTGGGAGCCGGCGGGACTTGGGGATGCCAGGGCCGAACATCCACATCAACATGTCGCGGATCTCCAGCCCGCCCTCCTCCAGGCCGCTGGTCAGGCGATGCACCGTGCGAGCCGCGCCAAAGGCGACGACGTGCCCACCGGGCTTGAGAACCCGGAACAGCTCACCGGCCCAGGCAGTCGTCCACAGCTCGAAAGCCTGTCCGGGTGAGACCAGCCCACCGTGGTGTTGGCGAGCGTGGGCGCGGATGGCCGCGCCGTCCCAATGCTGCTGGTTGATGTCGATGGCGTAGGGCGGGTCGCAGACGACCGCGTCGACCGACGCGTCGGGCAGGGCGGGCAGCAGCTCCAGCGTGTCGCCGGCGACCACCCGCCAGCGCTGGTCGGGCTTCAACATGGGGTTCATGCGGGCTCGCCGATCCACGTGGTCGGCCGGTCGTGGTGCAGGCGTTCGAAGATCGCCGCCCACGGGCCGTGCTGGCGCAGGTCGTCGAGCAGGCACGTGGAGATCGCCACCTCGGGCGTGCGGCGCAGCAGCGGATCGGCCTGGCAGAGCGTCAGGACGGTCATGGCTCGCCGGTGCAGGGCGGGGCGTGTGGCGCCGTCCAGCACGACGAGGATCTCGGGGAACACGGGGTACGTCCGGTGCCATAGTGGCTCCTTGTGGTTGTTGGTGGTGTAGCTGTGCAGGCGGGCGTAGCGGATGAGCTTGGCCGCCAGCATCGCGGTGGGCTCGGTGGCCCGGTCCAGCTCCAGGAAGCGGTAATGGAAGGCCAAGCCGCCATCCTGGAGGTACTGCAGGTAGGTCATGACCGCGTCGGCGATGACCAGCTCCTTGCGCCGGCCCACCGCCGCGCTCCCCACGGGGTGGGCGACCTCGTGGCGCCACGCCAGCGGGCCGAACTCATCCCCACGCGCCCGGGCGGCCGCCACGAAGGCCACGCCGACGTCGTTGACGGCCAGCGTGTGCTCGCTCACCGCACTAGCGGCATGGCGCGCGCCGTCGGCCCGCGCCGGCCGGCTCGTATCCAGGGCCTGATGGCCGGCCGGGGTCAGGAAGTAGACGCGTCGTGCGCCCCTTCCGGCGTGCACGAAGGACACCAACTCGCGCGCGACCAGGCGCCCGAGGACGTCGCGCGTCCAGCGCGGGGTGGCCTGCGGGGTGTGGAGGTCATGCAGCTGGCGGGCGGTCAGCAGCCGGTGCGCGGCGAGGCTGCGCACCATCGCCCCGGCCACCGACGGCAGCGTCGGCGCCCTCACCGGCGCACCTCGCCCTGGTCGAAGTGCTGCGCGGCCGCCGGCCTGGCCGCCGGTGGCTGGTCGCTGCGGTCCTCGAGGTGGTCGCGGATCCGCGCGGCGTGGCCGTCGATCGCTCGCAGGCGATCCTCGATCGGCTGGCGCCCGGCGGTCTGGTCGATGGCCGCCTCCAGCACGTCGAGCTGCTCGGGGTGGCGATGCTCGCCGTGCAGCTCGGCGGCGGGAATGCCGTGCACGAGAAACGCGCGCGAGACCTCATGCCCGGCGCGCACCGACGCGAGATAGGTGTAGGCGTCCAGACGCGTCAGGACCTCCGGGCCGGGTGGGCTGCCCCACTCGGCGCTGATCATCCGCGCCGCCTTGCTGTTGACCGCCGCCGACAGCAGGTGCGAGCGGTTGGTCGAGACCGCGTTCCACGTCGCGGCGCTGAGGCGCTCGGGGTTCTGGTTGAACAAGAACGCCCGCCCGCCGTACTTGGCCGACTGCTCCAACAACGCCGGGAGGTTCGGGCCGTCGTAGGTCTGCAGCTCGTCCAAGAACACCCAGAACGGTTTGCGTGCCGACAACGGCATCGCCGCCCGCGCCTTGGCCGCATGCAGGACGTCGTAGACCAACAGGTTGGCCACCAGCCGATCCCGGGTCGACCCCGACCCGGGGCAGGCCAGGACGATCAGGTCGTTGGCCATCGCCCGGCGCGCGTCGTAGGTCGAGACCGGCGAGCCCAGCAGCGCGGCCACCGACCGCGACGCGCGCAGGCGATCCAGGAGGTTGGTCACCGCGGTGATCGCCTCCCCCGGCAGCGACGGGAACCGATCGGCGAAGAACCCGAGCGTCGCCGGCGACAGCCGCGGCATGACCGCTTGGCGCCACTCGTCGTTTGACAGCAGTGTCGGGACCTCGAAGATCGTCGGCGCCAACTCCGGTGGCAGGGTCAAGGCGAGCTCGGTCAGCGCCTGCGCCGACTGCGTGGCGAGGTTCAGCGCCCGCGTGTTGCGCTCATCCCATCCCAGCGCCGCCGCCAGCGCGTCGACGAACGCATCCACCCGGGTGGCCGCTTCGATCGGGGTGCGGTCGGTCAGGCCGAACAGGTTCCAGCCCGGTTGGTTGTTGGTGGCCTTGCGATCGGAGAGGTCGATCTCCACGACCCGTTCTCGGATGCCCGGGTCGGTGAGGTAGGTCTTGATCTCGGCGATCGCGTCGGCGTGCGGGTCCAGGAACAGGCCGCCATGGCCGGCGCGGGCCAGCGCGACGAACTGACCAATCGCCGTCTCGGTCTTGCCGTAGCGCGACCGACCCGACATGTAGGCAAAGAACGTGTCGTCGGTGCGCACGCCGACCGTGCGACGTCCCGTCCGCGTCTTGACCCAGCCCAGCGGGATCACCCCCGCCTGCCCCGTGTACTCGGGCAGGCCGCGCGGCGGCGCCGGAATCGAGCCGTGCGACCGCGCGACGTTGTCGGCATGACAACGCACGGTCGGCGGCTTGAGCAGCCCCTGGATCTCCCGGGGCGAGACGACGTCGTTGCGCCGAGGCGCAAACCGGCCCGAGTCCGGCCGCCGATCAGACCGGCGACGGCGCCACGGCAGATCCTCGCCCAGGAACCCCAGCCCGCCCAGACGCAGCCCGCGCGCCCGCAGGTGGTTGGCCGCACCCAACACGTCCAGGACCGCCAACAGCGACCGCGTCGTCTCAAGCGCCCGCAGGCGGTCAGACGCCTGCACGCGCAGACAGAGCTGGAACTGCAGCAGCGGATGCTGCGGAGCGAGCTTGCGATCCAGTCCCTGGGTGTCGTGACGACGCTCGATCGTCTCCCCCACGCTCATCCGCCCCCGCCGCGGCTCACCCGACAGCGCCGCCGCCAACCCCTGAACGAGCCTCTCACCCAGCAGCCGACGACGCACGCGCCGCGCCTCCCCCGCAGCCAGCGGCTGGACGTCGAGCACCAGCCGCGCCTGCTCGCCACGCTGCGGATCCAGACCGGCCACCGCCGCCGCCACGCCCTGGAGAAGGTCGGGCTGCAGGCCGGTCTCGGCCAGCGCCTCCCGCGCCGGACGAGCGAGGATCAGCCGGACGCGAACCGCCCGTCCCAGACGACCCGGCGGTGACGTGATCCGGTCGGTCGATGGGTCGCGGAGCTCGACCTGCGGGTAGGCAGCCAACGCCGCCTCCAGCCCACCCCGCGAGCGGCCCGCGCAGCCGACCCGCATCCGCAGCAGCCCGTCGGTGCCGGTCAGCACCTCCAGCCGCACCGCACTCGCCGCACGGGTCAACCACCCGCCACGCGGACGCACCCGCCCCAGCGCCGCGACCAGCTGCTCGACATCCTCAGGCGTCGGATCGAACTCCTCGGAGGGCAGCAGCTCCAGCACCACCCGCGAACCCAGAGCGCGACGCGTCAACACCGCCCGCAGCACCACCACGCCCGCGACGATGACGACAGCACCCGCCGCCGGCGCGACCAGCGCACCGGCATGCAGCGACACGCCACCCGACCCGGCCAGGCGCGAGAAGCCCCGGACGACCAGCACCAGCAACATCCCGGCGCCCATGACCACAGCGGCCGCGCGATCCCGCGGTGAGTCCGGCCTCACAGCCAACACCCCCGAGATACCACGCAGAAGAAGATGTCGCCGCGGCCGAACTCCGCGAAAACCGCCAAGTTGCACGGCCTTTCGCGCCATGGCTCCCAAAGCCAGCCGGAAGCGGATGCGGCAGCCCACAGGGAAGCCCAAGCGGAAGTCCACGCGGAACCCGGACGGAAGAGGCGCCAACCGCCTCGCTCTACGCGACGGGCGGCTGTGCTGCCAACGCACGGCGCAAGATGGACCCGCGTTGCCGTTGGCGGAGGCACACGCACGACAGGGCCGCTGACGATCCGGCGACCGAGCGTGGTGGCGAAGACCGATAGGCCGTCGCGCTGGTGAGAAGTAGATCCGTGCCCAGCCCCGTGGCTGCGGCGACGTAGAGAAATCGAGTTCACGTGATCATTCCCTGGCAGGAGCGCCGGATCTGTTGGACGAAATGTCTTCGCCCGGACATGCCGGGCCGTAGACGGGAGCCCAGATCCGTCGCACCGAGGGATCGCGGCCGCTGTCGACGTAGCCACCGACCGGTGTCGGGCGGAGCGACGCGAACGCGGGTGGAGCCCGACCAGGGCGCCCGTACACAGCACGCCGAGCCAGCTCTTACGGACCTGCGGAGAGATGCTCATGGCCCTAAGTCGATCCAAGGGCCCAACACCCCTATCGCAATTTGCGCTCGGGTTCGTTGGCGGACGTTCCGCTCGCCCCGGCTAAGACGGGCAGTTCGGGAGAGGATGAGGATCAGGTCATCGCGTCCGGGACCGCCTGGGCGGCATCGCCGTGACTGCGAGATACGAGGGCCTGGGGTCCTACTTCGATGCGAGCGGCCCGGCGGTGACAGACTGCCGCTGCGCCGCCGATGGCGAGCGGCATGAACACCGTGATGATGAGCAGCGCCTCTATGCCGCGGCCACACTCAACCCGCCGTCTCTCCTATCGGTTGTCGAGGCACAGCGCCGGTATCAGACCAACACTCAGAGAATGGCCGTACTTAGGGAAAGTCGGCGCGACCACGCGTCACGGGCAAGGCCTACCACTCGCTCGGGACCCCATCCCGGTGATAGGTGCGCATGACGCGAGGCCCTATCCGGCAGATAACTTCGTAGTTGATCGTGCCGGCCCATCGAGCAATGTCGTCTACTGACACATTAGACCCGATCAGCAAGACCTCCTCACCATGGTTAGGCGTGCCAGTGGGCCCAAGGTCAACGGCAAGGTTGTCCATGCTGATCCAGCCGACAACGGGGTAGCACTTGCCTGCGATTTCGACCTTACCGCGGCCGGAGAGGGCACGGGGGTACCCGTCTGCGTAGCCGATGGGGATTACGGCGATCCGGGTTGCTTCGCGCGCCACGAACGCGCGGCCGTAGCCTGCAGTTTCCCCACGCGCGCAGACCTTGACGTCGGCGATGTAGGAGCTGAGGGACAGGGCGGGCTCGAGTTCTCCGGCGAGGCCATCGCGATCGAAGGGGTTGAGGCCGTAGATCGCCATCCCCGTGCGGACCATGTCGAAGTGGCTGTCCGGCTCCTGGATCGTCGCGGCACTATTGGCGGCATGGGCGACGAGGCGAGGATGCGCCCCGCGCAGCCGGGCGACCCACTGTGCGAACTGCTCGAGCTGCTCTGCGACAAAGAGACTCCCCGGCTCGTCGGCGGTGGCGAGATGCGTCATCGCGCCGAGGAGCCGCAGGTTTGGGCTTGCCGCTGCATGACGGGCGACCTCGGTCGCCGCCTCGAGATCGCGTGTCCCGAGGCGCATCAAGCCGGTGTCGAGCTTGACGTGGACGCGCGCGCGCCGTTCGCCGATACGCCGCAGGAACGACTCGTGCCAGACGACGATCTCGGCATCGGCCCTGAGTGCGAGCGCGAGCTCCTCGTCCGTGAGAGCTCCGAGCACAATGAGCGGTCCACCGATACCGGCCGCCCGCAGAGTAGCGGCCTCGCCTGCAGTGGCAACCGCCAAGCGCGACGCGCCACCAGCCTGCGCGGCCCGCGCCACGGGAACCGCTCCATGGCCGTAGGCGTCCGCCTTCACCACAGCACAGAGCTCCACGTCCGCCGACGTCAGCGCACGCAGGCGACCGAGATTGCGCTCGATCGCCGCAAGATTGACCGACGCGACGGCACGTCCCAGAGGTGCTCGTGAGGCGGAGCGCATCCCGTCAGGTGGCCCCTGCCGCCCACCGACGCGGCGAGTACGCGACGTGCATGGCGTGCCGACCTCCACTAAGTGCCGTGTGCACCGCCTCCGCGATGACCGGCGCCTGCGCGAACCCGCCGGTGTTGTGGCCACCCGTCCAAACCGCCAAGCCGCGAGGTGTCGGCTCGGTCTCGAAGACCCCAAGGTTCGACGCGGTCCACGGGCGCACGCAGTGGCGAAACGACTCCCGCACCCGGTCTTTCCCCGCTGCGTCAAGTGCGCGGGGGAAGTAGACGCGGACGGTGTCCACCAGGGCTCGGTACAGAGCCTCGAGCTCGCTTTCATCGATCTTTCCCCGAGATCCCACATATCCGTAGCCGGACCCGAAGACGAGGATCGGATCGCCCAGCGGGTCGCGCGCCACCGTCACGTTCGCGTCCTCCGCGTTATGGCCGCGGCGGGCCAGTTTGACAGAGGCGGTCAAACGCGGCTCGATGTTGGGAACCGTCGCCCAACAGCCGAGAACGCCATGGACCCGGTTGCGCAGTGCCGGAGGCGGCGAGAGCGAGGAGAACTCGGCGCCCAGCGAGAGCACGAAATGATCGGACCGAACCACATGATCTCCTGTCAGAGCGCCCATCACCCGGCCTTCGCCGTCGCGGAGCAGCTCCGACACCCGCGTTTCGAAGCGCAGGTCGGCGCCGGCGGCCTCGAGATCGTCGAGCAGTGCCGCCATGAGGTCGTGGACGCACAGCGTGAACCCCTCCACGACGATGCAGCCGGCGATCGCCTCCGCCGGGGCGTCGGCGAGCGCCGGCTGCGCGGCTCGCAGCT
The DNA here is from genome assembly GCA_025964215.1 of Conexibacter sp. Classification (GTDB taxonomy): domain Bacteria; phylum Actinomycetota; class Thermoleophilia; order Solirubrobacterales; family Solirubrobacteraceae; genus Baekduia. Next base: position 10,677 of record JAOPZG010000427.1, on the reverse strand, counting down.
GAGCCGGGGTGTAGACCTGCTTCGTCGCCCCCACGCTGTCCTGACGGCGCAGGCTCTCCGCGAACTGGCCCGCGTCGCTGTAGATCCGCACGATGTCGCGAGTCAGCTCGACGTCTGCGAACAGGTGCGGGTCGGCCTGGATCCACGTGTCCCACAGTGCCCCACTCGCACGGTTGAGTGCGAGCGTGTCCGCGTTGTACGCACGCGCCAGCCACGCCGGAACGCGTTCAAAGTCGCCGATCCACTCCTCCTCGGCCGCGCCGGGCGCACATAGCTGCCAGCCCCGAAGCGAGACCGGTCGCCGGAATTGGGCGTGGACGGGCGGGCGTCCAAGCGTCCGATCGTGGTAGTCGTCCGCTTCCGTCAGCGTGAACATCCGCGCGTTGGCGCCGCCGCGAGAGCAGCCGTAGCGTTTCCAGCTCTCGCCAAGCCGAGGGTCTGGGCCAGCGTCGACCGCAGAGACCTCGAAGCCGGCGCGCGCGAGCCAGTGGGCCGTGACGAGGTTCACGACGCCCAGGCCGACCATCAGGACCGTTGGCGGCCGACGACTTCGCGACCACGACGCCTCTGCGCGCGGGGAGTCTGCGCGCGGGGAGTCCTCGTTTTGGCGAACGCGCTCCGCCGCTCCGAGCGCGCGAGAGAGCATGTCCTCGCTCGTCGGCACGGCGAGCAGGCGTACTCCCTCGCAGTCGCCCTCCGCGCGTGCCCATTCCTCAGGATGCGCCGACGACGCGACCGGAAGACTCTCTTCCCCCAAGCGAACGGAGATCAGCAGCGCCGAGCGCAGCCCGACTCGCCAACGGCGGAAGGTCGCCGGCTCAATCGCTCGTTGATGGATCAAGACGTTCGCCTGCGACCTCACCAGCGCGTCGGCCAGCAGCTCGTCCCCGGCGTCGCACAGATGCGATGCACGAAGCAGATCATCCGCCGGCTCAATCGACTGCGCCAGCGCATCCCCAACCACCAGCAACGCACGTAAACGGTCCATCGGCTATGGGACTGGGTCGCAATGAGCGACGACGGGGAGCCCGCCCGCGCCGCTCTGCCAGCCGGCATGTTTCAGAAGCCGATCCACTACCATCCCCGCCGCGATGAACACCGTTTCGGATAACTAGGAATTATCCGTGTCGAGCCTTGCCGGCCTGCTCGGTCAAGACGTCATCGCAGAGCGGTTGATCGGTGATTTGGACCAGTCGGAGGTGAAGGCGGTCCGACTTACCGGCCCGGCCGGATCAGGCAAGTCGCATGTCGCACGCCTGGCCGCCTCAAAGTGGCGGGAGGGCGGCGGGACGTGCGTCGTGGCGGTTGGCGACGACGACCATGCGTGGCGCGAGCTCTATCCGCTGCTGTCTGGCCTGGCTTGGGCTCATGCCGACTGGGTGGGGCTCGCGGAGACGGGCACGCGAACCGTCCTGCGGCTCGCCGACTCGACGCTTGTCGGCGCTGGCGTCGGCACGTCGATCTTCGATCTGCTGAGCGCCGCGCTGCGCCAGAGGACGGAGCGTGCGTTGAGGCCGTATTCGAGCCTCGAGCGTGAGGTGCTTCTCGACGTAAAGCGGCTGGCCCGTTCACGCCCGCTGCTGTTGATTGCCGACAACGCGCATTGGTGGGATGCTGACTCGCTGCGGCTGCTCGGCGAGTTGCTCTCGGAGCCGCTTCGGGCCGCGATTCCCCAGCTCGCGTCCGTTGTAGTGCTGCTGGTCGACACGGCGGGGGAGCAGCCGGTGGTGGCGCCAGCGCCGTTCGATGCGATGGTCGCCAAGCACATCAGCGCGACGCACACGACGATGCGCTGCACGGGCGCGCAGTTCCCGCATGTGCTAGAGGCCTTCGGGTTGCGGCAGCGACTTCCGGACGACGTTCTGCGGGCGCTCTTCAGTGCCACCAACGGCCATCTGAAGTTGGCGGAGCAGGTCGCTGCGTATGCGGAGCACCAGAGCGTCCGTGGCTTGCTCGACGCGGTCGACCGCGGCTACCTGTCGGCGCTGGTTTCCGCCCGCTTCTCGTCACTGGGCTCGTTCAGTCCCGAGGTCACGACGCTGCTTGTGCGCGCCGCGGTGCTCGGGCTGACCTTCACCGAGAAGGACCTCGTGTGCATCACCGAGACACGTGAGGCGCTGCTGCGGCCCTTAGTTGAGCACGCCGAGGCGATCGGCTTCATCGAACGCGAAGCGGACCGCATCGTGTTCACCCACGACGTGATTCGCGCGGCGATCCTCGACGACCAGTCGGCGTCGCGACTCCAGACCCTGTACGCGAAGCTATCCGACTGCCTGGCGATCCTGCGACCGGGCGACTACGCCGCGCGCGGGCAAGCACTGTTGCAGGCCGGAGAGCACGAGCGCATGCGCGAGATGCTCGCGCTGTCCGCCGTCTCGCAACTCCGGTCCGGTGTCTCGCCGGCACGCGCGCTGAGTCGCGTCGTCCTCCAGTTGCCGCAGGACGGCCAGATGATCGTTTACCTGGAAACGCTCGCCGAGGGATATGCGTGCGTGGGAGCGGGTGACTACACGAGATCCCTGCCGCGTCTCCTGACGCCGATGCCGAGCGAGACGATGCTGATGGCTGCGGAGCGCAATTACCTCGCGGCGCTCTGCTCGATGGAGCTGGGGACTGCCGCAGGCTTCACGGATGCGCAAACGATCCTCTCGTCGTGGGCGCCGCAAGTGGAGCAGGAGGTCGAGCTCGGCATGCGGTTTCTGATCCTGCTCCAGCAGGCGCAGGCGCTGTCCGAGTCGTTCGACGAGGCGCGTTCGACCGAGAAGAAGATCGAGCAGCAGCTGCTGAGACGTTCGCGATACGACATCGACGCCGCCGTCTTGCTGCAGGTGCAGAACCGGCGCGCAGGGGCGGTGAACACGCCCGAGGTCGCCGAGACACGCATCCACGAGGCGGTGAGGTTCTTCGAACGCGGCACCGGCAATCCAATTAAGGATCGACGCGACCTGTTCTGCAGCCTGACAAACCTCTCTGCTATTCAGATCCGGCTTGGCAAAGAGGCCGACGCGCTCGTACGAGCACGGCAGGCGGAGCAGATCGCGCTCGACGCCCCCGACCTCCTCAGCCGGCTCGACGTGCTCGCGAGCAACATCGTGCTGGCGGCCTATCGCTGCAACGAGATCGACATCGCAGAAGCGGCTGCACGACAGCGGACGATCATCGACAGCCCCGAAGGGTCCGGCGACAAGTTCATCCATCGCTGCAACCTTGTCGCCTATCTGCTCCTCGGCGGACAGGACGACGACGCCGTCGCACAGGTCGACGCGCTTCACCACGAGCTCATGGCCGGCGAGATCGAAGAGCCGTACCACCGGTACTACTGCAACGTGCTGCGGGTCGCCGCCGCCGCGGTGTGCGGTGACACCCAAACGGCGATCGAACGACATCGCGCACTGGACGACTTCGTCGCCTCCCTAAAGTGGCCCAGCGCTCCGTACATCCGCCGGCGCCACCTGCTCCTCGTCGAGCTGCTGCCAAGCGTTCAGGCGGACGCCGACCGGAGCGCGATGGATCGAATCCTGCTTGATACGCACCCGTTAGAGGTGGGTGGCGCTTGGGCTTACTACGGTCGGCTAATCCCGTGCTGCGAACTGTCCCTCTGGCGCGACTCCTGAGATGAGTCCGGCCTCCAGCAGGCAGGCCCCCAGCCACACTGCAGGCATGTCGGCAAGCGACAAGCCGATGCTTTTCATGGCCATCGCATACGCCGTCCCGTCCACCGGCGGCGGCGACTCGCTCGTGTCGAACAGCCAGGCGCGCCCGTCGGCGTCGACGCGGAAGTCGATCCGTCCGACGCCGCTCATCTCAAGCGTGTCGAAGGCGAGCACGGCCGCTTCCCGGAGCGCCCGGAGCTGCGCGTGCGGCGGCTCGTAGAGGGCGTGTGAGACGTCGTGCTGGAGGTTCTCGTCGTCGAAGGTCTTGGGGCGCGTGCCGTATGGCTCCCCGTTCGCGCGCAAGAAGGCGATCGGCGGCAAGGCGTACGTCGCTCCGAGGCGGATGAGCGGCACGCCGACCTCTGCGCCTGAGACGAACTCTTGCACTAGCAGGGACTGACCAAAGCGCCGGTGCCGTTCGCGCACGAAGTCGGCGAAGTCGGCGTCCACGATCAGTACGCTGTCGTCGTCGATACCGATACACATCGACTCGTAGGTCGGCTTGATAATCACACGCGCACCACGCGGCGGAGCGTGCGATCCCACCCAGTCGCCGTCCTTGAAGTGCCATGCGTCCGGAACGCGCACGCCTACCTGCTTGAGCACGGCGTTCGCATGGAATTTGTGGCGGGCGAGCGAACAGGCGTGAGCGCCGGAATTGAGCACAGGCAGCTCCAGCAGGTTGCAGGCCGCAGGGATGAGCGCGCGACGCCCAGACCCGCTGCCACCCTCAGCGGTCGTAAACACGATCTCGTGACGGCCGCTCCTCGGTGGCTCACGATCCACCACCGCTCTCAGAAAGCTTCGCTCGTCGAAGAAGGCCTCGACCGTGACGCCGAGTTCCTGGAAGGAGCGGATCATCTCGTCCGCCTGACGCCGCGTGTAGTGCTGCGCGGTGTTGAGGATGCCGTCGGGGCCTAGATCCGCCAACTCCCCCTGGTAGAGGTTCGTGACGAACAAGAGCGTGACCTGCGAGGCGGCGTCGCGCGTTTGACTCGCCACAAGCCGCATCAGCCGAGCGAAGTGGGCGAAGTCGTCGGCCGGGACATCTGGCATAGTCATGCGTGATAATTCCTAGTTATCGCACTTGCATCGACCTCCCCAGCACATCCGCATCCGACACCACCCGCATGAGCGCGCGGTCGGAGACGTGCGTGTAGATCTCAGTCGTCGTCAGGCTCGAGTGGCCGAGCAGACGCTGGATGAATCGGATGTCGACCCCCGCTTCGATCAGCTGAGTCGCCGCGGTGTGGCGCAGCATGTGAGGCGTCACGCGGACTCGGACGCCAGCGTCCTCCGAGGCCTTGCGGAGCCGCGTGCGCATCGCCGCCGGGGTGAGCGCGCCGTGACGCCGGTTGAACAGGAGACGTGGGTGCTCGAGCCCGAGTTCCTCACGCGTTCGCAGGTACGTCTCGGTCAGCCCGGTGATCCACTCGTTCGTGAGGAAGACGTGGCGCTCTCGCCGGCCCTTGCCGACGATGCGGATGCTCCGGCCGAGCAGGTCGATGTCCCGACATTCGATGCTGACGACCTCGTTGACCCGTACGCCGGTGGCCACCATCAGGGCCACCGCGAGGAGGGTCGTCGCTTCGTGTGGTCGCCGCAGGACATGCTGTCGGTCCGCCTGCCCGACGTCGGCGGCGCTCCGGAGAAACGAGACGAGGCGATCGAGGTCGGCCGCCGACAGGACTCGCGGCAGCTTTCGCGATCGACCGACGGCGACGGTCGTTCCCAGCCATGGGTCTTCCTCCAAGAGCCGTCGCAACAGGAGCCACCGGCAGAACCCGCGCACGCCGGAGGCGCGGCGCCTAATCGACCGCGGAGAAAGCCCGGCGGCCTGCTGCTCCTCGATAAACGCGACCAAGCAGTCTCGGTCGATCTTGTTCACGGCTGCCCGCGCACCCACATAGCGCTCGAACGCCGCGAGGTCGCCCTGGTATGCGCGGATGGTATGCGGCGAGAGATCCTTCGTGACGAGAAGCCAGCGACCGTATTCTCGCCGTGCGTGACCGACGCGCATCGACGTCACACGCCGCGGGCGCGCGTATAGCGAAAGTGGGGCATGGCTCGATTGATCGACCAGCCTTCGCAAATAACTAGATGCGCAAGTGACCGTGCTTGCGCCGAGCCGCTGTTACGACGCCGGCAAGGCCCGAAGCGTCGATCGAGCCACCCGCTGGACGCGGGTCTCGGCCTGCCGTTGGTTTTCGGCCTGGCCGAGTCGAACCATCTCCCGGGCGGCCGCGGCGGTGGCGTCGTCGCCTTCGCTCAGCGCGGTGATCGCTCGGCGAGCGCGTTCACGGATCTCGTGGCCGGCCATGCCCCACTCACGGAGTACGTCGTCACGGACTGCGTCGATGAGCAGGAATGCGTCGTGGAAGTCTCGCTGGACGACCCGGTCTGAGCCTGCCCGCGTACGTCCGAACGCAGCCTCCTTGAGCGCGAGCAGGCACGCGGCATTCGCGCACCGCAAGCGCGAGCGGAGAGGCTCCGACACGAACGCGACCTCGACCTGATTTGCCGGTTCGCTGGCCATGCCGAAGACCGGGTTCTGGGGCAGCGCTCTCGCAACGTCCGGTGGGAACGGATGGAACGTCCGTACGAGTTGAACCTTGAGATCCCGCCGCACCCACGTGAAAGGGCGCTCGTGCGGGACCTCGCTGCGTCGGAGCCCGTCGGCCTCCAGAGCGCTTACGATCGCCGCCGCTTCCGCGACGGGCACGACAACATCAACATCGCGCGTCGGCGTGATCGCCACGTCGGTACCGCTGAGCGCGACCTCGATCGCGGCAGCGCCGACCTCCACGACGAGGTCACGGAACTCGGCGAGCACGTCTGCCGCCTCAGCGACCAGCGGCGTCGGTGCGACGACCTTCACCAGCCCATCCTCTTTGCTACAGCCTCAGCGGCCTCGAGTGCGCGCTCGCCTTCGCTCGAGCAGTCGAGCCAGAGCTGGACTGGATCGGCAACGGGTCTCCCGTCACTGCGTGTCGCCAGGCCGAGCGTCCAGGGGTCAGGCGCGGCGGACATTCGCAACGTGCCGCGGCCGCTGCGCGACGACGTGGGCATGAGGATCTCGGCGAGAGCATCAAGGTCATCCGGAGCGATCCACACTGCCACGTTCGCCGGCTCTACCGCTCGGGTCACCTCGGCCGCACCGGCCAGCCCTCCAAGCGCCCAGACGACGTCTCGCTCGCGCGCCGCCGAGGCCATCAACTTGATGGCGCCCTCGACGTCGTCGGCGCCGACGTCCCAGGTCGCGCGCCGCACCCGCCGCCTCTGCCAGATCGGCAGCCACGCGTTGAGCAGCTCGATCGGCCGACGCAGGCGGACCTCTCGACTGCGTGCGTCGCCTGCCGTGGTGGCCGTCTCGACCAACGCCGCCTCGTCCAGGGCATGCACCGCGCGCGAGACCGCCGCGACGCTCAGCTCGACGTGCGTCGCCAGCTCGCTGATCGAACACGACCGCTCGGGATGCAGCAGCAGCCGCCGGGCCACACGGCTGCTTCGCACCGCGAACGGATTGCGGGCCAGTGGGGCGCTGGTCGCGGCATCCCATCCGACACGCGGCGGATCCATCGGCCGGTCGCGGTCGACGTACAGCGGCGGGGCCTGCAGCAGCACCCGACCATCAGCGCCCAAGTAGGACAAGCCCGCCTCGCGAAGCCGCTGCCGGCTGGCCGGGGAGCTGCGGTTATAGACGAGCAGCAGAGACCGACGCTTGCCACGTGTTGCTCGCCCGAGCGCCTCGTCGACGGCGTCACCCGTCAGGGCCCCGACCGGCATCACCTCGAAGCGTGTCGGGTGCTGGTCGTCAAGGCGGATAAGCACAGTCGTCGGCCCCGCCACCTCGGCTGACAGCGGGGTAGATAGACCCAAGACCAATGCTTGCCAATTTGGCATCCTTGCCAATTCTGGCAAAGACTGGGCTCCAGCGCAACGATAGGCGTCTCTGCCAGCCGTTTGACGGGTGGCAGACGCGTGTTCTCAGGACCGCCGCGTCTCTAGGACCAGCGCGGGAGCGCCGCCGCATGGACGCGCGTCGCGGTGCGCCGCAGTGCCTCAGCGTCGGCCTCGATCAGCGCGACCAACCGCAGGACGAACGTGGCGAACCGCTCGCGCTCGTCGGTGCCCAAGTCCAGCAGGTCGCAGGCTGCCGCGACCTGGCTGGCGGGCGCGAGGCGCAACTGATCGACTCGGGACTCGAGGGTTCGCAGGCGCACGTCGTGCTGGTTGGCCGGCCCGCTGTCGCGTCGCACGAGCCCAGCGGCTACGACCCGGTTGATGACGCTGCTGGTCCCGCTTGCGCTGATCCCGAGCGCCTGGGCCAGTTCTCCGGGTCGTAGCTCACCGGCGCGAGCGAGGAGGCCGACAGCCCGTACATCGGTTGGCGTCACGTCGTGCGCACGCGCGAGCGCAGCCGTGTGGTGGATGACGGCCTCGACGAGACGAGCGAGACCGTCAGCGAGGACCCGGTCGACATCGCCGCCCAGATCGGTCACGGTCCGGCCTGCAAGTCATCGCTCAACTCCCGTGCCGTCTTGACGACGAGGCGGGCGGCGTAGTCGTCGACTGCGGCGCCGGCGATCTGCAGGGCGGCGACGGTCTCGCCCGTCGCGATGATCGGCGCCGCGACGCTGCGACTGCCCGCGACGGCCTCGCCCGTCTCAGACGCCCAGCCGTCGGCGCGGATCGCGTCGAGCTCCCGGCGTAGCGAGAGCGGGTCGGTGATTGTGCGGTCGGTCCGTCGCTCCAGCGGCAGAGCCAGGACGCTGTCGCACCAGCGATCACGCCAGGCCAGGAGCACCTTGCCGCCCGCGCTGCAGTGCGCGGGGACGACCGCCAGCACCGCCGGCCCGGTCACCTCGCCCTCTGCGTCGCAGCGCAAGACACAGACCACCGACTGGTAGCTCGGCATCACCAGCTCGGCGACCGCACCGGTGCGCTCGTGAGCCAGCGCGACGTACGGGCTGGCGCGCCGGACGACCGTCGAGTTGCTCAGGGTCTGGCCGGCCAGCGCGACGAGCCGCATCGTCGGCCGGTAGCGACGGCGGTAATCGTCACCGCGCACCAGGTACTCCTCCGCCACCAGCTGCGCAACGACACGTCGGACGGTTCGTGGATGGGCGCCGAGCGCCTCCGCGAGCTGCGGAGCCGACAGCGGGTTGTAGGCCAACAACTCCAGCACGCGCATCGTGCGCGCGACGTGCCACGCCTCCATCGCTACCGCACCCCCGCGTCGGCCGAGCCTTGGCAGACGCGGCTACAGCGGCTCATGGTCATACGCGATGTCGGCCTCGGGCTCACCGCGCTCGGCAGCGACGACCACCGCGCGGTCCCGTAGTTCGAGCAGGTCGCGGGTCGCCGCCAGCAGCGCGGCCACTTCATCAGCCTCCTCCACCGTCCTGGGCCACCGCGGCCACAGCCAACCTGCGGCGCGGTGAGCGAGCTCTGCGGTCTGTCCGGCCGTCAGCGACTTGTTCACGAACCCGTCGTAGTAGTGCACGGCCTTGATGACGGCCTGCCGCGTCTCAGAGGACCCCGAGTCCTCGGCCGCCTCACGGATCGCTTCCTCGATCGCCTCCAGCACGAAGACGGTCAGATGCTCAGGAATCGGCACGGCCTGCTCTTCCCGCTCGGACACGTCGTCCCCCATGAGAGAGCTCACGCTCCGTCGGCGGGCCGGCAAGCGCGACCTCGCGCCGTCGCCTGGCGCGCCTCGGCGATCGCCCGCGCGTCGTCTCGAAGCTTGATCAGCTCCCGGGCCAGACCGACCCGCCCCACCATCGCCGCGACATCGTCGAGGGTCGTGGGCGTGACGAGCGGCTCGGCCCATTCCAACGCCCGGGCGGCGAGATCGCCAAGTCTGTCGGGCGCCAGCACGCCGATGTCGAAGACCTCAACCAGACGCGCCGCGTCGAGCACACGGTCGCGGATCTCGTCGTCCCATTCGCCGCCCGCGTCGCAGGCGCGTTCCAGCACCTCCTCGGCGGTCCGCCGCAGGATCGGCACGAGATGCTCGGGCACCTCGAGTCGCGCACAGCAAGTACGGTCCTTCTCGTCCATGGAGTTAGCGCTCCTTGGGCCATGCCCCCGGCCGTGTGAGCGGCGCGGGGGCGCATTTTCAGATCAAGCGCGCCGCAGCCGAGCACGGTCGCCACGCAGCCTGACCGAAGCTAGCTCGCCACCACCGAAGTCCCAAGCCCATCAGCGGCACCCCTGGGGCAACGTCGTGTTGCCCCAAACGTTGCCCCACAGCCGATTTCGCCGACTCGGACACTGCTCCTTAAGCACGAAAACCCCCTGGCGAGAGGGGGTTTCCGTAGTAGCGGGGGCAGGATTCGAACCTGCGACCTTCGGGTTATGAGCGAGCTGTTATAGGCCTTCTCAGGCTGAAAGCCCGTTCCCATGCGGCCGGCGTGGTCTCACGACAGAGGAGATCTCGTCATGTCGAGACCACGATCGAGCCGCGAATCGAGCAAGTCCCACGAGGGGTGTCGAGCGTCCTCATCGACTGAGAAGCGTCATGTCTGATCACGCCGCCCAGCATCACTCCGAGCCGTCGGCCGCGAACCGGCTGATGACCGCGCAGCAGGTCGCCGAGATGCTCGAGGTCGACCCGAGCTGGATCTACGCCGAGACCCGCGCCGGCCGCTTCCCGCACGTCCGCGTGGGTCGCTATCGCCGGTTCAAGCTCAGCGCCGTCGAGCGCTGGATCGAGGATCACGAGCGGGGGCCGGCACGATGAGCAGCTCGCCTCGCCGCGCCCACGGAACCGGCTCGCTGGAGACGCGCACCGACAAGTACGGCCGCGAGATCTACTACGGCCGCTTCTACGTCGGCGGGCGGCAGGTCAAGCGCAAGCTCGGACCGAAGCGCCGCGCCGGTGAGTCGACCGGGTTGACGAAGACCGGCGCCGAGCGAGCGCTGCAGAAGCTCATCGACGCCGAGGTCCGCGTCGTCCCGGTCGGCGAGCGCGTCGACCTGCAGACCGCCGGCGAGCGCTACCTCGTCCACCTCGACC
>JAOPZG010000395.1 GCA_025964215.1 Conexibacter sp. | reverse complement strand
CGTCCTGCGCCTGCTGCCGACCCTGGCCGCGCCGCCGGCGCGCTAGCCCAGCGCCGACTCCGAGCCCGGGGCGACGGCGGCCAGCGCCGCGCGCAACCGCACGCCGTCGAAGGCGGCGTCAAGGTTAGAGAAGACGAGCCGCGCGGTGTGCGCGTAGTGCTCGGCCAGCTCGCGGGCGGCCCGCGCGGCGTCCCCCGCGATCACCGCATCGAGGATCGCGCGGTGCTCGTCGGAGCGCAGCGTCCAGTCGCGCCGGGTCAGCGCGCCGTGCGCGAGCCGGTAGCGCTCGGCATGGTCGAACAGCTGCTCGATCTCCGCGACGCCCCGCGGACCGGCCGCGGCCACCAGCTTGACGTGGAAGCTGCGGTGCGGCTCGCGCATCCCGATCTGGTCCTTGGCGCGCATGTAGTGCTCCATCTTGGCCATGCACGCCTCGAGCTCGGCGATGTCGTCGGAGGACAGGGTCGGGATCGTCAGCCGGATCGCGACGGTCTCCAAGGCGACGCGCATGACGTAGAGCTCCTCGGCGTCGGCCGCCGACAGGTCGGTGACCCGAACACGCCGATTGGGATCGGCGACGACCAAACCCTCGCGCTCCAGAAGCCGCAGCGCCTCGCGCACCGGCGTCCGCCCCGTCTCGAACTCCGTCGCCAGCGCGAGCTGCGTCGTGACCGCACCGCCAGGGATGTCGCCGTTAAGGATCGCCTCGCGCAAGCGCGTCACCACGTTCGCGACGTTCTGCCCGTCCCGGGACACCACCCGGATGCGTTGTGTCGGCACTGCCGCCAATGGTACGCGGCAGGCGGCAGATGGCCAAGTGCATGCACTTGGGCGCGCCATTCGACCCGGGCTCAGCGAGCCTGAGGACGCGCCACCGCCGCGGCCTGCGCTAGATGACCGAGCACGCCGCCGCATAGTCGCCGAGTTCATCGGGTCGACGTCCCTCGCCGCGATCGTCGTCGGATCGGGGATCGCCGCTGCGCGCCGGACGCCCGACGACACCGGCCTGCGTCGCTCGAGAACGCCGCCGCGACGGCCACCGGCCTTGTTCGCCATCATCCTCATGTTCGGCCCGATCTGCGGCGCGCACTTCAACCCGGTCGTGTCTCCCGGACGGTGCGCCGTCCCGGGACCACGCCTTCCAGCGAACCGGAGATCGCGTACATCCCGCGCTCCGCCGGGGGGCCGGGGAGCTTGCTGCGCAGCGTCCCGGCCATCAGCGCAGCCCGCCGATCCCGGGGCAGACTCTGCCCCTGGTGTAGTGCGCCCCGGCGTAGGCGCCGTAGCCGAAGTCATCCAACACGAACTGACCGATCATGAGACTTGCACAATAGTCGGGGCGGAAGGGTGAGATCTCGTGCCGCAGGTCTCGCAGCTGTCCTGGTTTGTCCGGGTCGTGGTCGTTCCGCTCGGCACCGGCAGGCCCGAAGTGGGCGATGAGCGCCTCTTCGACCTGACGGGCCTCCATCAGGGTGATGAACAACTTTGCTCAGCAACTACAACTAGCGCGCGCTGACGGCCGCCTGCGCCGCCCGCACCACCCGCAGGCTCTCTTGGAGGTCCGCCAGCGGCGCGCCGCTGCCCGGCACGCGGTCCTGCTCGATCGTCGCGTACCCGGCGTAGCCGATCTCCTCCAAGATGCCAAGGCAGGCCGGGAGGTCGACGACGCCGGCCCCGAGCGGGCAGAAGATGCCGGCGGCGAGCGCGTCCCAGAAGCCCAGGCGCTCGGCCTCGACGTGCGCGAGGACGTCGGCGCGGATGTCCTTGAGGTGCAGGTGGGTGATGCGGCGCCCGTAGGTGCGCAGGCCGTCGTGGGCGACCATGCCGGCGTAGGCCATATGGCCGGTGTCCAGGCACAGGCCGAGGTCGGTGTCGGCGAGCAGCCGCTCGATCTCGTCGGCGAACTCGACGTAGCCGCCCGCGTGCGGGTGGAAGGCGGGGCGCAGGCCGTGCTCCTCGGCGATCGCGGCGACGGCGCGCGTCGTGTCGAGCATCGCCGCCCACGCGGCGGGCTCCAGGCGCGCCGCGCGCCGCGTCTGCCCGGCGGTCGCGATGCGCGGCTCGCTCGGGCGATCGATGATCACCAGGACGGTGCCCCGCGCGGCGCGGATCGCCGCACAGGCCCGGCGCGTCGTCGCCTCGATCGCCTGCCGCTGCCGTGGATCATGGAGATCCTCGAACACGAAGGAGCCCACCGCGGTCAGCCCGCGCTGCGACAGCTCCCTGCGCAGGATCGCCGGCTTCTCGGGCAGATAGCCCACGGGCCCCAGCTCCAGCGCGCCGATCCCGCTCTGCGCGATCTCGTCGAGCACCTGCGTGTACGACGGGTTGGTCGGCGTGTCGGCGAAGTCGACGCCCCAGGTGACCGGGCCGGTCGCGTACTTGATGGTGTCGGTCATGGCCTACAGGTAGGTCCGCTGCGCGCGGCGGCAGTCCAGGAAGTCGGCGGTCAGGGCCTGCGTGTGCGCGTCGGTGGAGACCTCCGGGACGCCGAGGTCCCAGAAGGCGCCGCCGCTCAGCAATGGGCGGTCGGCCGCGGTCGGGACCACGATCACGGTCGAGCGGTCGCCCGCCCGGGCGGCACCCAACGCGGCGCGCAGCTTCTCGGTCGAGCTGACGGCGACCCCGGCGCAGCCCATGCTGCGCGCCATCGCGGCGAGGTCGACGCGCACCGGCTCTCCGTCGGGCAGCCTCCCGTCGGCGCCGCGCGCCCGAAACTCGTTGCCCGCGCCAGACCCGGTGTTGCCCACGGCAAGCCCGTTGATCGACTGGTAGCCGCCGTTGTCGAGCACGACGACCGTGATCTTCAGGTCCTCCTGCGTCGCGGTGACCAGCTCGGTGGGGCTCATCAGGAACGTGCCGTCGCCGACGACGACCAGCACCTCGGCGCCGTCGCCCTCGTGCATCCGCACGCCGAGGCCGGCCGGGATCTCGTGGCCCATGCAGGAGAACGCGAACTCGATGTGCGTGAAGCTGCCGGTCGGCGTCTCCCACAGCTTGAGGATGTCGCCCGGCTGCCAGCCGGCGGCGGCGACGACCCAGTCGCCCTCCCCCACGCTGTCGTTGATCGTGCGCAAGACCTCGCCCTGGCCGAGCGGCTCACCAGCGCGCGGGGCGATGTCGTCGGCGAGGTCGGCCTGCCAGCGCGCCACGGCGCCCTCGACCTCCTCGGCGTACGCGCCGGCGGGCGTGCGGCCGGCCAGCGCCGCGCGCAGCCCGACCAGCGCCTCGCGCGCATCGGCCACGATGGCGGCGGCACCCAACTTGTAGGCGTCGCCCGCGTTGACGTTGATCCCGATGAAGCGCACGTCCGGATGTTGGAAGAGCGAGAGCGACCCGGTGGTGAAGTCGCCGAGGCGCGTCCCGACGCAGAGCACCACGTCGGCGTCGCGCGCGAGCTCGTTGGCCACGCGCGTGCCGTTGTTGCCCAGGCCGCCGACCGACCAGCGGCTCTCGGTCAGCGCGCCCTTGCCCGCCGACGTCTCCGCGACCGGGATCCCGAGCTCGGTCGCGAACAGCCGCAGCGCCGCCTCGGCCTCCGAGTACCGGACGCCGCCGCCGGCGATGAGCAGCGGGCGCCGCGCGTCGCGCAGCAGCGTGATCGTCGCGGCCAGCTCCGACGCCGCGGGCGGCCTGCGCGTCACCGGCCATGTGCGCGGCGCGAAGAACGCCGCCGGGTAGTCATAGGCCTCGCCCTGGACGTCCTGGTGCAGCGAGATCGTCACCGCGCCGGTGTCGGCCGGATCGAGCAGGACGCGCATGGCCTGCGGCAGCGCGGTCAGCAGCTGCTCGGGCCGGGCGATCCGGTCGAAGAAGCGGCTGAGCGGGCGGAACGCGTCGTTGACGGTGGTGTCGGCCTCCAGCGGATGCTCGAGCTGCTGGAGCACCGGACCCTGGCGGCGGTTGGCGAAGGTATCGCTGGGGAGCAGCAGGACCGGCAGCCGGTTGGTCGTCGCGGTCCCCGCGCCGGTGAGCATGTTCGTCGAGCCCGGCCCGATCGACGCCGTGCAGGCGAGGGTCTGCAGGCGGCGCGCCGCCTTGGCGTAGCCCATCGCGGTGTGGACCATCGCCTGCTCGTGCTTGGGCTGGTAGAGCGGCAGCTCCGCGCCCTCCTGCTGGATCGCCTGCCCGAGGCCGAGCACGTTGCCGTGCCCGAAGATCCCGAAGATCGCAGGCACCGCGCGGCGCACGACGCCGTCGCGCTCGCTGTGCTGGGCCTGCAGCCAGCGCACCAGCGCCTGGGCCGTCGTCAGCCGTACGGTCTGCTCGCTCATCGTGCTGTCCATCCTCCGTCGAGCACCAGGCTGGTGCCGGTCATCAGGGCGGCGGCCGGCGAGGCGACGAACACCACCGCGGCGGCCACCTCCTCGGGGGTGCCGAAGCGGCCTTGCGGGATCTGCGACAACAACGCGGGCCCGGTCTCGGGGTCGTCGAGCTGCGGTGCGGTCATCGCGGTGCGCACGAAGGTCGGCGCGATGGTGACGGCGCGGATGCCGTCGGCGGCGTGCTCGACCGCCAGGGCCTTGGTCAAGCCCTCGACGGCGTGCTTGGTCGCGCAGTAGGCGGTGCGCCGCGCGGCGCCGACGTGGCCCATCTGCGAGGAGATGGTGACGATCGTCCCGCCGCGGCCGCCTTCGAGCATCTTGGCGACGGCCGCCTGGGCGACGAGGAACGCACCGCGGAGGTTGACGGCGATCAACCGGTCGAGCGTCTCGACCTCAACCTCCAAGAACGGCTCGGGCTGGTTGACGCCCGCGTTGTAGACGACCACGTCGGCGCGCTCCATCCGGGCGAACGCCACCTCGATCGACGCCTTGGTGGTGACGTCGCAGCCGATGCTCGTGGCCCGCGCGCCCCAGACCTCGACGTCATGGCCGACGGGCACCAGCGCGGCCGGGTCGCGCCCGAGCAGGACCACCTCGCGCGCGCCCGCCTGCGCGCACGCCAGCGCGACCGCGGCGCCGATCCCACGGCTGGCACCGACCACGACCACGACCTCGCCGTCGAGACGGAACTCGGGCGCGGCCATCGTCACAGCGTTGAAGACGCCGGCTGGGGCAGGCGGTCGAGACGCATCGTGGCCGTCAGCGCGTGGCCCTCGAGATGCTCGGCCGAGGAGATCGCGGCGATCGTCGGCGCGATGCGCCGCGTGCCCTCGTCGGTCAGACGTTGGTAGGTGCAGGTCTTCAGGAACTTGCCGACCCAGAGGCCGCCGGTGTACTTGGCCGCGCCCATCGTCGGCAGGACGTGGTTGGTCCCGACGCCCTTGTCGCCGTAGGCCACCGTGGCCTGCTCGCCGAGGAAGAGCGAGCCGTAGTTGCGCAGCGTGTCGAGGCAGTGGTCGAGCCGGTCCTCAGCGACCTGGACCTCGAGGTGCTCGGGCGCCATGGCATCGGACAGCGCGATCGCCTCGTCGAGGTCGTCGGCGAGCACGACCGAGCCGTGGGCCTCCCACGCGGCGCCGGCGACCGCCGCCGTCGGCCAGGTCAGCAGCAACTCGCCGACCGCCTCGATCACGGCCTTGCCGAGCTCCTCGGAGGTGGTGAACAGCACGCACGGTGACGTCGGCCCGTGCTCGGCCTGCCCGAGCAGGTCGGCGGCGACGATCACCGGATCGGCGGTCGCGTCGGCGATGATCGCGATCTCGGTCGGGCCAGCCAGCAGGTCGATCCCGACCTCGCCGAACAGCCGCCGCTTGGCCTCGGCCACATAGGCGTTCCCTGCGCCGACGATGATGTCGGCCGGCGGCAGACCCTCGATGCCCAGCGCCAGCGCCGCCATCGCCTGGACGCCGCCGAGCGCGAGGATCGCGTCGGCGCCCGACGTAGCCATGGCGTACGACATCGCCGGGTGGATGCCCTTGTCGCGCTGCGGCGGAGCACAGGCCACGACGCGGTCGACGCCCGCGACCTTCGGGACGATAACCGTCATGAACGAGGAGGCGAGCATCGGGTAGCGGCCGCCGGGGACGTAGGAGCCGACGGTCTGCACGGGGATGTGGCGGTGCCCGAGCGTCACGCCGGGCAGCGTCTCGACCTCGAGGTCCTGCAGCGTCGCGCGCTGGGCCTGCGCGAAGCCGCGCACCTGCTCCTGGGCGAAGGCGATGTGCTCGCGCAGCTCGTCGTCGAGCTGCTCGCCCGCCGCCAGCGCCGTGTCGCGGTCCACGAGGAACGAGTCCGGATCCCAGCCGTCGAGCTCGCGTGAGTAGTGGCGGATCGCATCGACGCCCTCGCGCTCGATGCGGCCGAGCATCTCGGCGACCGTCTGCTGGACCTGCTCGGTGACCTGGGCGCTGTAGAGGGGCGCGTTCTTGAGGTACTGGCTCACGAGAGTGGGGTCTCCTGATCGATGTTGAAGGCCGAGCGCAGCCACAGCGCCGCTGAGTCGACGGCCAGCGCGCAGAGGCGCGCGTCGGTGCCATGCATCAGCAGGTTCGCGCCGGCTAGCACCGCCGGTGGGGCGACGTCGAGGGCACCGGCGACCCCGAAGACGACACCCGCGCCCGTTGCCGCCGCCCGCACGGCGGTCACCGCGGCGAGCAGCTCCGGCGTGTGCGTGTCCAGCGGGGTGCCGAGCGCGAAGGACAGGTCGGCGGTGCCGACGACGAGCGCGTCGACGCCGGGCACCGCGGCGATCTCGGCCGCGCGCGCGACGCCCGCCGCGCTCTCGATCTGGACCCAGAGCGCGGGGCGTGCCGGCACGCCGCTGCCGCGCCGGCGCAGCGTGAGCCGGCGCGGACCCCAGCCGCGGGTCCCGTCGGGCGGATGCGTTACACGCGCAACGGCCGCAGCGGCGGTCTGCGGATGGGCAACATCGGCGAGCAGCACGCCGTCGGCGCCGGCGTCGAGCATCGTCGCCATCAGCCCGTGGGCGTCGGCCGGGAGCCGGACGAGCGCGTAAGCGCCAGCGGCTTGCGCGCCGAGGACCATCTCCTGGGCGTCGAGCGGGCCAAGCGCGCCGTGCTCGAGGTCGATCGCGACGAGGTCGAACGGCTCGGCGAGCAGCTCGGCCGCGGTCGCGCCGGGCAGCGTCAGGAAGGTGCCGGTCAGCGGGGCGCGGCTCGCGGCCCGCTCGACCAGGGACGAGTCAGGCACGGAGCTCGACCTCGGGGTTGGCGAGGTGCGCGGGGCGGCGGCCAGCCAGGACGTCGACCACCGAGGCCGTGGCCCGGCGCGTCATCGTCTCGATCGAGCGGTCGCTGAGGCCGCCGATGTGCGGGCTGAGGATGACGTTGGGCAGCGTGAGCAGCTCGGAGGCGTGCGGTGGCTCGTCGGCGAAGACGTCGAGCGCGGCTCCGCGGAGACGACCCTCGCGCAGGGCGGCCGCGAGCGCGTGCTCGTCGATCATGCCGCCGCGGGCGGTGTTGACGAGGATCGCGTCCGGGCGGGCGAGCGCCAGCTCGCGGGCGCCGATCACGCCGCGGGTCGCGGGCGTCAGCGGGGCGTGCAGCGAGATGACGCCGGACTGCGCCATCAGCACGTCGAGCTCGACCTGCTCGACCGCCGGGTCACCGGCCGGCTGCAGGTCGGTGACGAGGACCCGGACGTCGAAGCCGCTCAACCGCCGCGCGACCAAGCGGCCGATATGGCCGAAGCCGACGAGGCCGATCGTTGACTCGCTCAGCAGCCACGGCGCATGGTCGCCGGTCCGGTCCCAGCGCCCGGCCCGGACGCCCGCGTCGTGCTCGGTGACGCGCCGCAGCGTCGCGAGCATCAGCGCGACCGTGTGGTCGGCGACCGTGCTCTCGTTGGCGCCGGGCGTGATCGTCACCGCGACACCACGCGCGGTGGCGGCGGCGAGGTCGACCGAGTCGGTCCCGACGCCCACCCGCGCGATTACGCGTAGCTCGGCGGCCGCGTCCAGCACGGCCGCGTTGAACGGGTCGGTGCTGACGATCGCCCCCACCGCGCCGCCCACGAGCCCGATCATGTCGACGGTCGAGCGCGCGCCGCGCTTGGGCTCCAGCCGCAGCCGGTGCCCGGCGCCGATTAGCAATGCTCCGAGATGCTCAGCGGACGCGTCGTAGTCGGGCCAGGTGATGAGGACGTCGCCGGAGGCCGGCGGAGCCGGCGGGACAGGGGTCGGAGCGGTCGCCACGCCAGAGATCTAATCACTTGATGTCACCCTGCGTCAAGGCGATGGTCGCACTCGAGCAGCATCTCGGTGGCGATCGTCGCCGGCCAGGCCGGCTTCCATCGAGGTGGAGCTCCCGGCACGTCACGCCCAGCGTCGTCGCGTCCCTCCGATGGCACGCCGGCCACGGCTGCGTCAGCTCCTCGACGCTCGTGCGCCGCCTACGCCGAGCGGCTCGCGGCCGGCGGCGTTGCCGTGAGGCCAGCGAGTACTCGCGCAGGAGGACCTTTGCCGACGCGGGCGCGGCAGTCGCCGCCGCGCTGTCGGCGTGACGCTGCCTCAGGCCGCCACGCGGCGCTGCTCACGCCCGCGCTTGGTGTGCTCGCGGAGGTAGGTGCCGATCGTGTCGAGGTGCTCGCTCATCGCCGCACGGGCGGCGGCGGGGTCGCCGTCGCCGAGCGCGTCGAGGATACGGCGGTGCTCGGGCAGCGCGCGCTCCTCGCGGTATTCGGGGCGGGCGAGCGGGAAGCGGGCGAGCAACAGCGCGGAGTGGATGCGGTCGGCCAGCACGCCGAGCGCCTGGTTGCCGGTCGCCGCGATCAGGGCCTGGTGGAAGGCGACGTCGGCCTCGTGGAAGAGCTGCTCGCTGCGTGCGCCCGTCATGGCCGCGGCATTCTCCATGGCAGAGTAGGCCGCCTCGACGACCTTGAGCTGCTTCGCGGTGACCCGTGCGGCGGCGAGCCCGGCCGCCTCGACCTCGAGGATGCGTCGGCACTCGAGGTACTGCGCCAGCACCTCGCTGCCGCGATCGCTGTCGAGCAGCGCGGCGAGGACGTCCGGGTCGAAGACGTTCCACCGGTCGGGCTCGGTGACCGTCGCGCCTTTGCCGTGACGGACGGCGATCAGCCCGCGCTCCTCCATCGCGCGGATCGTCTCCCGGGCGACGCCGCGGCTGACGCTGAACTCGTCAGCGAGGTCGACCTCGCGCGGGAGCATCTCCCCTGCCGGCCGCCGTTCGGACACGATGTCGCTCAGGAGCTGGCGCATCACGTCTCGGTGCAGGCGCGTCATATGGTCATCGCATCACACTGGGCGGATCGATGCCACCTCGGAAGCCAGCGCGACGAGCAGCGCAGCGGCCGGGACGAGGTCGTCGAGGTCGACGCGCTCCTCGCGCCTGTGCGGTCCGTGGCCGCGGACGCCGAGCCCATCGAGGGTCGGTGCGCCGGCCGCCTGCGCCAGGTTGCCGTCGCTGCCGCCGCCGGTCTCCCCCGCGCTGACCGTGCGCCCGATCTCCGCGCCGAGCCGTCGCGCGCGACCCAGTAGCGCCTCCGAGGACGGAGCTGCTCCAGCGGCGGCCGGTGGACGCCGACGCGACGTCGATCTCGGCCTCCGGATGCAGCGGCCGAAGCGCGCGGATGCGCTGCGCCAGCGCCTCCAGGTCGGCCGTCGTGCGTGCGCGGAAGTCGACCTCGGCACGCGCATGCTCGGCGACGACGTTGGCCGCCGTCCCGCCCTCCATCCGCCCGACCGTGATCGAGCTGCCCGGGAACGACGCGGCCAGCGCGCGCAGGTCGGTCACCAGCCGCGCCAGCTCGGAGTTGGCGTCGACGCCCTCGTGCGGGGCGACGCCGGCGTGCGCGGCGCGCCCGCGGATCTCGATCGCCGCCGTCTTGCGCCGCGTCTTCAGGCTCCCGTCCGGCAGCGGCGGCTCGGGCACCAGCACGGCGGCGGCCGGCGCGGCGAGCGCGGCGATCAGCGCCATGCTCGTCGGGCTCCCGATCTCCTCGCCGGCGGTCACGAGCAGACGGACGCCGGCGTCGGAGCCCAGCTCCCGGAGGGCGACGAGCCCGTGGCGGGCGGCACAGATCGAGGCCATGTCGAAGACCCCAGGACCGGTCGCGACGCCTCCGTCGACGGTCAGTGGCCACGCGGCAGCCGTCCCGGCGGGCCAGACGGTGTCGTAGTGGCAGAGGATCCTGCGGGCTGCGCTCGGTTGCGCCCGGCATGCCGGCTAGCAGGTGGACGCGGCCGTCGGCGGCCGCGTGGCACTCGACCCTCCCGATCGCCGCCAGCCACGGGGCGAGCCAGTCGGCGGTCCGACTCAGGCAGGTGAGATCGTGCGACGGGGAGTCGAGGCCGACGAGCCGCTCGAGGTCGGCCCAGAGCTCGTCGCGGGGCGCCGCGAGGCGCCCTTGGAGGGCGGCGATCACCCCGCGCGCCGCGCCGTCAGCCCGCCGTCGACCAGCAGCGACGCGCCCGTGACGTAGCTCGCCTCGTCGGAGGCCAGGAAGCGCACGACGTGCGCGACCTCCGCCGGATCCCCGATCCGACCCAGCGCGACGCCGCGCACCATGCGCTGCTCGGCGGCGGCCTTGTCGTCGTTGAGGTCGATTGAGTCCTGGACCAGGCGCGTCCGGATGAAGCCGGGCGCGACGCAGTTGACCCGGATCCCGTGGACGCCGTAGTCGAGCGCCAGGCTGCGGGTCAGCCCGACGAGGCCGGACTTCGCGGCGGCGTAGGGGAAGAAGCCCTCCAGCGTGACGAAGCCATGCAGCGAGGAGACGTTGACGATCGAGCCGCGGCCCGCCGCCCGCATGCCGCCGAGCACGTGCTTGGCGCCGAGCCAGGCCGCCTTGAGGTCGATCCCGAAGAAGCGGTCCCACTCGTCCTCGGTCATCGTCTCGGCGTCGAAGTTCGCGTTGACGCCCGCGTTGTTGACCAGGATCGTCGCCGGGCCGAAGCGCTCGCGGCACCCCGCGGCCAGGGCGGCGACGTCGGCCTCGGACGCGACATCCGCGGGCCAAAAGGCGATGCGATCGCCGCCTGCTCCGACTGCCAGCCGCGCTTGCGCCTCGCGGCCAGCCGCTTCGTCGCGACCGCAGAACGCGACCGCTGCGCCGTGCGCGGCAAGCAGCTCGACGACGGCGTAGCCGATGCCACGCGAGCCGCCGGTGACGATGGCGACCTCGCCGGCGAGGCTCTGGGGTGCTGCGGTCATGACGAGCTCCTGGCTCATGGGGAGACCGGGGCGGGCAGGGTGGGTGCGTCGGTGGTGGGCAACGGCATCCTCAAAGTGATCTAATCACTGAATGAGTACTGGGACAACTCCGGATGTCGGCGTCGCGGTCCACGAGCACGACCAGCTCGGCGAGGGCCCGACCTGGGATGGCCGCTCCGGCCAGCTCGTGCGCGTCGACATCCTCCGCGGTCGGGTCCTGGCCTGGACACCGGGCGCGCGGTCATCGACCGCGCGCTCGTTCGGCGGCGAGGTCAGCGCGGCCGTCCCGCGCGAGGGCGGAGGCATGGTGCTCGCGATTGGCCACGACCTCGTCGCCGTCGACGGCGACGGCGGCGCGCGCTGCCTCCTCGCGACGGTCGAGGCCGACGAACCCGACACGCGCTTCAACGACTGCCGCTGCGATCCGCAGGGCCGGCTGTGGGCCGGGACGATGTCCAAGACCCGAACGCCGAACCGGGCCGCGCTCTACCGCATCGCCACCGACGAGCCGATCGCTGCCGTCGAGGCGCCGACCACCCTGTCCAACGGGCTGGGCTGGAGCCCGGAGGGCGACCGCATGTACTTCATCGATAGCACGACCCAGCGGATCGACCTGTACGACTTCGACGGCGCCGAAGGCATGTTGAACGGCCGACGGCCCTTTGCCGCCATCAGCGCCGGCGACGGCCTGCCCGACGGCCTAACCGTCGACGCCGAGGGCGGCGTCTGGGTCTGCCTGTTCGGCGGCGGCGAGATCCGCCGCTACGACCCCTCCGGCTCCCTCGACGCCGCGATCACGCTGCCCACCACCAACCCGACCTGCCCGACCTTCGGCGGCCCGGACCTCCGCACGCTCTACGTCACGACCGCCCGCCACCGGCTGACCGACGCCCAGCTCGCCGAACAGCCCTTGGCCGGCGCGGTGCTCGAACTGGAGCCGGGCGTGGCGGGGCTGCCGGTCAACCGGTTCGCGGGCTGAGGCCGTAGCCGGGGGACGCCCAGATCATCCCGCGGCCCACGTGCTCACGATCGACGCAGGTAGAGGTCGCGAAGGACGCGCAGGTCGGCGACCGACTGCTCCGGCGGTGTCCGCGTCGTCAATCCCGCGGTCACGCAGGCGTGGAAGTGCTCGAGCTCGGCGAGGAAGGGATCGTGGACGGTGAGGTCCACCGTGCGCCGGTGCACGCCGGCGACGCCGGTCGTCATCGCGTGCGCGATCGGCACGTCGACGTGGTACGGCACCGAGAACGTCAGCTCGTGGATGGCGTCGGAGAAGAACAGCCGCGCGCGCTCCTCGAAGTCCATCAGCCCGCGCAGCAGCAGCCACGTCATCCGCCACTCGGCGCCGCCCGGTAGGCGCAGCGTCGCGGTCGCGGCGTCGCCGTCGGCCCAAGCCGCGCTGCGCAGCGGCTCGGCGGCGATGCCGAGGTGGTCGAGCGCGCCGTGGATCAGGTTGACGTCGTGGACCAGACAGGCGAGGAAGGTGTAGGAGAAGCTGCGCACCGACTTTGGATCCTCGGCGCCGACCGCCTCGCCGACCTGCCGCGCCTCTTCTGCACGCGCGCGAGCGAGGACGACGGCCGGGATGTCTGCGCCCTGGACCATCCGGCCCCAGGGAACGAACGGCGCGCGCGCCATCCACGGGTCGTAGGTCAGGACGTCGACCGCGCGCAGGCCCTCGGCGCTGCTCGGCAGCGCGGCCAGGAACGCGTCGTAGCCCGGCGAGTAGCGCTTCATGTAGCCGACCTGCACCACCTTGCCCGCCCCTGTGGCGGCACGCGCGATCGCCTCGGCGTCGGCGACCGTGATGCACAGCGGCTTCTCGACGAAGACGTGCAGCCCGCGCTCCAGCGCTGCGAGGATCACCGCGGCGTGGGTGGCGTGCGGGGAGCAGACGACGAGCGCGTCGAGCCCGGCCTCGGCGTCCAGCAGCGCCTCCCAGGAGCGATGGGCCGAGGTCAGTCCGTAGCGCGCGGCGACCGCGTCGCCGACCGTCGGGCTCGGGTCGGCCAGCGCGGCGATCGCGAAGCGCTCCGGCAACCCGGCCAGGTTCGGCAGGTGGACGGCCTGGCCGATCAGCCCGCAGCCGACGACGCCGACGCGCAGGACGTCGCTCATGCCGCGCCCTCTGCCGACGCGCTGGCGGGCAGGCCGGTCGCGGTCTGCAGCTCTTCAGGCCCCGAGGCCAGCGCGAGCCCACCGTCGACTAGCAGCGAGGAGCCGGTCACGTAGGTGCGAGGAAGACGATCGCCCGCGCGACCTCCCCGGCCGACGCCGCGCGCCCCAGCGGGATCACCGGCCGCTCCGATGCGGTCGGCGATGCCGTGCTGCGCCAGCTCCAAGGCCATCACCTTGGTCAGCAGATCCAGTCCGACCTTGGCGGCGCAGCACGGGCCGTTGCCCGACAACGGGATCGTGGCGAGGATCGACGTCACGTTGACGACCCGGCCGGCGTGCCCGCCGCAATCATCCGCCGCGCCACCGCCTGCGCGCAGGCCCACGGGCCGATGAGGTTGGCGTTGAGCGCCTGCTCCCAGACCTCGGGCGTGCCGTCGAGCGTGGTCGCGCGCGGCTCGACGTCGGCGTTGTTCGATCAACACGTTCATCCCCCCACGCCGCTTGGCCAGCGCATCGAGCACCGCCGGGCCGGCGCGGTGGTCGAGCCGGTGGCGATCGCGACGCCGCGTCCAGATGGTGGTGCTTGGTTCATGCCGAGTCCCTTGCTGGAAGAGTGCCAGGCCGCCGATCGACTCCCGAGGAGGGAAGGAACGTCGATCGGCGGCTCTGGCGACGGCGGTGGGTCGGACCGCCGGGATGTCCCGGTAGAGATTAGATCACTAACTCACTGCTCACGTCAAGGTGCGTTCTCCTCGGAGATGACGCTGCGGGGTGCCGGTGTGTCGACCGTCCCGCCGACATCGTCCTGCTGGACCAGTTGCACGATCGTCGGCCCGACCCTTGCTCTCGTGGCGCTGCGCGCAGGAGCGTGCCCATCGGCCGTCACAGCGGCGCGGGCACCTTCGATCTCGGCCTCGAAGGCCCTCGTTGTTGAGCGACGAGATCACGAGGCGGCGTCGAGCACCCCGCCCGACAGCGCTCGTCGTGCGCAGCACACGGGGGCGGCGCCAGGCCAGCGCGACCCCCGGAGAGGTCGCGCCGCCCGCCGGTGCTCAGCTGTCGATGTCCTGGCTGTCGGCCTTGAACTGCGCGACGTTGTCCTTCGTCACCAGGACCTGGCCGGAGCTGATCTGCTTCGGCACGCTCTCGCCGCGCGCGGCGGCCACCGCGTTCTTGACGCCGAGGCTCCCGATCTTCAGCGGCAGCTGGGCGACCGTGGCGAGCTGCTTGCCAGCCCCGATCGCCGTCAGCTCGTCGGGCGCCCCGTCGAAGCCGATCACCGTGACGTCGTGGTGTCCGGACTTCGCCAGCGCCGTCGAGGCGCCGAGCGCGGACTGCCCGCATCCGGCGTAGAACATCTTGATCTTCGGGTGCGCGGTCAGCATGTCCTGGGTGACCGACACGGTGGTGTTCGGGTTGCAATCGCCGTCGAGCGGGCCGTCGATCTTGATGCCCGAGCCTGTCAGCGCCTTCTTGGCGCCGGCCACCCGGTCGCGGCAGCTCTGGAACTTCTGCGAGCACTCGATGAACCCGACCTCGCCCGGCCCGCCGAGCTGCTGCTTGATGAACGCTCCCGCGATCTCGCCGCCCTTGAAGTTGTCGGTCGCGATGAACGACGTCTCTCCGTCCCAATCGGGCACCTTCGTGTCCAGGAAGACCACCGGGATCTTCTGGGCGACGAGCTGCTCGAACTTCGGTCGCATCGGCTCACCGATGTAGGCGACGGCGGCGACGGCGTCCACGCCCTTGGTCTGGAACGCGTCAAGCTTGGCCAGGCCGCCGGGAACATCGGAGTCGTCGCTGCTGGCCTGCACGTTGAGCTTCACGCCAGGCATCTTGGCGGCCTGTGCGCGAGCGCCGCTCAGGAGCGCGTTCCAGTAGGGGTTGGTCGTGGACGGCACGAGGATGCCGATCGTCACCGGCTTGGGACCGGACGCGCCCTGCGTCGCCGCTCCGCCGGAGGACGACGAGCCGCCGTCCGATCCACACCCGGTGGCCACCACGGCCGTCGTTGCCAGCGCGGCGACCAGCGCCGCGCGATGCTTGCGCACCTGCATCGTTGTTGAACTCCTTGCGTTGTACTGCGCTTCGCCGGCGACAAGCGTCGCTAGCCGTTGACGATCAGGCCCACGAGCTGCTCGTGGGTCTCATCGCTGGGCACTGCCTCCCCGACGACCCTGCCCCGACGCATGACGACGGCGCGATCTGCGACCTCCGTCACGTGGTCGAGGTTGTGCGAAATGAGGATCACGCTGATCCCCTGCTCAGGCAGGCGCTTGACGATGTCGAGCACCGCGCGAGATTCACGAAGCCCCAGTGCTGCGGTGGGCTCGTCCAAGATCACGACGCGACCGGCGAAGGCGGCAGCGCGCGCGACCGCGATGCCCTGCCGCTGCCCGCCCGACATGAGGCCGACCGTGGCCGCGTCCTGCGGGATGCGCACGCCGAGGCGGTCGAGCGCGACGAGCGTCTCGGCGTGCATGCTGCGCTTGCGCAGCACGGCCAGCCGCCCCAGCAGGCGCGCTCCGGAGACCTGCTCGCGCCCGGCGAAGAAGTTCTGCGTCGGGCTCAAGTTGTCGAACAACGCAAGATCCTGGTACACGGTCTCGATGCCCGCCGCGCGGGCGTCGGCGGCCGACTTCATCGTCAATCGCGCCCCGTCGACCCGGATCTCGCCGGCGTCGGGCCGATGCACGCCGGTCAGGCACTTGATGAGGGTCGACTTGCCTGCGCCGTTGTCGCCGAGCAGCGCGAGGATCTCCCCGTCTGCGAGCTGGAGCTGGGCCCCGTCCAGCGCGCACACCGCGCCGAAGTACTTGACCACGCCGCGGGCCTCCAGGACGAACGGCGCGCTCATGCCGATGCCCCGGCCGAGCCGCGCCCGGCCTGTACCGCCTGGAACCGTCGCTCCAGCGCGGCCCGGATCACGTCGAGCTCCACCGCGAGCGCGACCACGACGCCGACGGTGACCAGCTGCCAATTCGGGTCGACGTCGAGCAGGTTGAGCCCGTTGCGGATCGTCCCGATGATGAACGCCCCGACCACCGCGCCCGAGACCGTGCCGCGGCCGCCGAGGATGCTCGCGCCGCCGATGATCACGGCCGCGATCGCGTCGAGCTCGGACAGCTGGCCGGCCTGCGGGAAGCCCGAGTCGGTGCGCCCGGCGACGAGCACCGCCGCCAGGCCGGCACAGACGCCCGACAGGCAGTAGACCGAGACGAGGACCCGGCGCACGGGCATGCCGACGCGCGCCGCGGCCTCGGGGTTCCCGCCGACGGCGTAGATCCAGGCGCCCCACTGCGTCTGACGCGTCAGGAACGACGCCGCGCCCGCGACGACCAGCAGGAACACGCCCGCCCACGGAACCGGCCCGACGAGCCCCGAGCCCAGGTCCACGACGAGCCCGGGCATGCCGACGACCGAGTCGCCTCCTGAGATGATCAGGGCCAGACCCCGCGCGATACCCAACGTCGCCAGCGTGATGATCAGCGGATTGGGCATGCGGCCGTAGACGTAGGCGATGCCGTTGACCGCGCCGACGGCCAAGCCGGTGCCGGCCATGATGAGGATCGTCGCGACGGCGCTCCCGCCCCAGGCCGTTCCGAACGCGAGACCGCCGGTGATCGTCGACAGCCCGAGGATCGAGCCCACCGAGATGTCGATGCCACGCGTGACGATGACGAGCAGCTGCCCGACGGCGAGCACGGCGATGACCGACGTCTGCATCACGAGGTTCTGCAGGTTGCGCTCGGTGAAGAACACCGACGACAGGAGGGTCATGACGGCGAAGAGCACGATGAGGATCGCCACCGGTCCGACACGCACGATCGCCAGCGCGACACGCAGGGTCCGCCCGGCCGTCTCGGCCGGAGGCGTGTGTCCGCGCTCCGCGGCCGGCGCTGTGATGTCGCTCAATGTCGCTGCTCCCCCGATGGGCGTCGGACGACGCCGGTAGACGAAAACGGTTTCGTCACCGTAATCGGACGGGCTTGTCGCTGTCAAGGCCTGCTCTCCTAGATAGCCTTGGCCGCGATGACCCCACGGATCGATGAACGCCCCACCCCGCCCGCACCCGATCGGCGGGCCACGATCGCCGACGTGGCGACGCTCGCGGGCGTCTCGGTGGCGACCGTCTCCCGGGTCATGCGCGACATCGTCGGAGCGACCCCCCAGACGCGCGTCCGCGTCCGGGCGGCGATCGACGAGCTCCAGTACCGACCCCGTGCCGGCGCGCGCAGCATGCGCGGCCGGACCTACACCATGGGTGTCGTCGTCTCGGTCCTCTCCAACCCGTGGCAGGCGACGCTGGTCGACTACATCAACGAGCGGGCCGACGACGCCGGCTTCCAGGTGCTCGTCGGCGTCGGGCGCGAGGACTCCGCGACCGACGACGCGATCGTCGCGATGATGGCCGACCACGGGATGGACGGGGTGTTGATGCTCGGTCCGCGCTTGGCCACCAAGGCGATCGAGGACGCCGGCCGTCGCCTGCCGACGGTCGTCTTCAGCCACTACGAGACCCTCGCCACCTGCGACACGGTCACCGTCGACAACGCTTTCGGGACGCGGCTGGTCATGGAGCACCTCACCGGGCTGGGCCATCGCTCGGTCGCGCACATCGGGCCGGTCGAGGGGTCGAGGACGACGACGATCTCCGCCAAGCAGCGCGCCGCAGCCTTCGTCGAGGAGGCCCAGCGCCTCGGCGTGACGCCGCAGCTGATCCGCGTGGAGCACCCGGACGCGATGGAGGGAGGCAACGTCGGGTTCCGCACGCTCTTGCAGGGCAAGCGCCGGCCGACGGCGCTGTTCGCCGGCAGCGACGCCGCGGCGCTCGGGGCGATCGCCGCGGCGGCTGACGCGGGCCTCGACGTCCCCGGCGACATCTCGATCGTGGGCTGGGACAACATCCCGATCACGGGGCTTCCGGGCGTGTCGCTGACGACGGTCGACCAGGACGGGCGCAACCTCGGCCACCTGCTCGTCGACCTCCTCGTCGAGCGCGTCGAGGAGCGTCGCTCGGCGACGCGCTCCGTCCGGACGGCGCCGCGGCTCGTCGTCCGGGGCTCGAGCGCCCCGCCGCCACGCTGAGCGACGTTTGACGCAAACGTTTTCTCCAAGATGGGCTACTGTGCCGTTCGATGATCCACACCCCGGCCTCCGATCGTGCCGCGACCGTGGGCGGCGACAGCGAGCTGCGCGCATTGATCGACGCCACCGATTGGGTCGACACGCACGAGCACCTCGTCGAGGAGAAGACCCGCCTGCTCGACGGCGGGTACGCGTTCGAGGACTGGCGCGGCGGCGTGACGCGTGTGCCTCGCGACTGGACGTGCGTGCTCGGCGGCTATGCGCTCAACGACATGCGGTCTGCCGGGCTGAGCCGCGAGCAGCTCGCCGTCCTCACCGCTGAGGACGGCGATCCCGAGGCGGCATGGCACACGCTCGCACCGCACCTCGACCGCATCCGGGACACCGGCTTCGGATGGGCCATCGACGCCAGCACCGAAGCGCTCACCGGCTTGCGCCTGGCCTCCGAGACGGTCTGCGAGATCGACGCCCGCCTGCGCGCCCTGAGGCAGCCGGGGTACTACGCGACGGTGCTGCGCGAGCACGCCGGCATCAGCCGGGCGCAGGTCAACAGCCTCGACCAGGATCCGTTCTGCGAGACGGCGACCCCGGACCTCTTGGAGCAGGACCTCTCGATCGTCCCGCTCGTGCTCGGCGCGCACGCACGGCTCGAGGCCGCCAGCAACCGCGAGATCAGCCGGCTCGACGACTACCTGGAGTTGATGGAGGACTGCTTTGCCCGCTGGGCACCGAGCGCGGTCGCGGTCAAGTGCCCGTGGGCCTACGCCCGACCGCTCGCGGTCGCGATCGACGACGACCCACCCCACCGCGCCTTCTCGCGGCTGCGCGCAGGCACCGCCTCCGCGGATGACCGGCGCGCGGTCGAGGACTTCCTGCTGCTGCGCGCGCTCGACCTCGCGGCCGGGCACGAGCGGCCGGTCAAGTTCCACCTCGGCTACCTCGCCGACCTCGCGCTGCCCGCCTACTCGCACCTGGATCGCCACGTCGGCGACATCGGCCGGCTCGTGCACGCGCGACCGCAGAACACGTTCGTCCTGATGCACATGGCGTGGCCCGACCAGGAGCGGCTGCTGGCGCTCGCGCGACACAGCCCGAACGTCATCGTCGACCTCTGCTGGGCATGGTCGCTCGCACCCCGGTCGGCGGTCGACTTCACACAGCGCTTCCTGCTCAGCGCACCCTCGACCAAGCTGCTGGGCTTCGGCGCCGACGTCGTCTGCGTCGAGACCGTTCCTGGCCACGCGGCGCTGGCGCGCCACGGGCTCGCCCTCGCGCTCGAAGGGCTCATCGCGGACGGCTGGCTCACGTCGCAGCGGGCGTTGGCGCTCGTCCCGCGCCTCATGCACGGCAACGCCGACCGGATCCTGCCGTCGCCCGTCGCGCGCAGCACGACGGCGTCGGGCTCGCCGTAGCGGATCAGGTCGACGCCAACGCCCCTGCCGGGACCTACCGCCCGCGGGCCAGCACGAACGGGTTGGCGGTCATCAGGTTCTGCGTCGCCGCGACGGCCTTCTAACGGTCGCACTTGACGTCGAGCGGGCCCTTGACGGCGATGCCAGAGCCCAACTTCGCGCGTGCTCCGGAGGTCCGCTCGTCGCAGCTCGGCACCCCGGCGTAGCAGTTGAGCATCCCGACGGTGCCCGTGCCGTCGATCGTCTTGACGATGAACCCGCCAGCTCGCCGGCGCGCTCGTTGTTGGTCTGGATGAACGATCGGACGCTATATCGCCGCCCGCAGGAGCGCGCCATGCGCATCATTCAGATCGACGGCGAGCCCGTCGTGTTCAACGGCTGACGCTCCGACCGGACGACCCGCGCCTCACCGCGAATATCGCAGATGCGTCGCCAATCGAGGACGAGCGCAACGCCCGATCAAGGATCGCCTGCTGACGACCGCGGCCTAAAATCGGCGTCTACGCGGAGACCGCCGCGTCACGGACAGACGGCGGCGGGCGCGCTAGCCGCTGCTCGAGATAGGGGAAGCGAGCCGCAACAGGGACCCGCTTCAGGCACGGGACCCCTTCAGGCACTGGGATTCCCGAGTGCCTGGAACCCCCAGGATCGCCGGGAATCGCCGGTAATCCGGGCCAGCACCCCTCCTGCGGAACGCCAAATAAGCCCCTGCAAATCAGGTACTTTACAGCGCAGACTTCTTGCATCGCACTCGGGAGGTCACCGCCCTCTGAGAAGCGCTGATTTGCACGGATCTCCGGCCCCCATGTTCGACTTCGTCGGCGAGCCCGAAAACCGAGCGCACTGCGAGCAGCGTCGCGAGGACGAGGACGGCGAGCGCGGGGATGATCGCCCAGGCGCCCAGGCCCAGTGCCAGGACCGCTGCGACGCAGATGGCGGCGA
>JAOPZG010000389.1 GCA_025964215.1 Conexibacter sp. | reverse complement strand
TCAGGGACTCGTCGCGCGCAACGTCTATGACGGCGCGGCGTCGGCCTTCCTCCAAGGCGCCTACATGATCTTCGACGCGCCGACGGGCAACTCCGTCGATGCGATCTCGTTCGAGTTCGGGTTGCGCCGGCCGGATTGCAGCTGGGGTGTGGAGATGGTCGGCGGCAATCAAGACCTGGCGGGCAACATCCTGGTCGGCCTGCCCGCCGGGCAGAGCTGTGACAGCACGTTTCAAACCGCCGACGAGTCGAGCTACTTCGCCGGGCGCTACTCCTACCCGACGTCCGGACCGCGCGTACGCATCGAGGCGCGATGCGGTCAGGGCTCCTGTACGCGAAACGGCGTCGCGTCCTTCCACGTCCGCAACGTAGACGTCCACGTCACCGACAACGTCGCGCCGTCGTTGACCGGCGGGCGCGGCGCGCTGTGGACCGCCAACGGGTGGCTGTCCGGAGCGCAGGCGCTCGGGTTCGACGCCGCAGACGGCGCGGGCATCCAGAACGCGACCGCCTCGGTGGACGGCCGCGAGGTCGCGCGACGCGGCAACGTCTGCGACTACACCTACGCCGCCCCCTGCCCACAAGCATCGCTTGATCAGCCGCTGCCCACGGCAGGCTTCGGCAGCGACGGCAGCCACACGCTCACGCTGTCGGCGGTCGACGGGGCCGGCAACCCGTCGTCGGTGTCGCGCACGATCCTGATCGACAACACGCCGCCCGACGCGCCGCAGACGCTCACGGTCGACGGCGGCGACGGCTGGCGACCCGCGAATGACTTCACCGTCAACTGGACGCTCGATCCGGTCACCAGCGGGGCGCCGGTCGCCGGAGCCAACTGGGACATCTGCCCGGCAAGCGGCGACGGCGCGTGTGCTCACGGCTCGGCGGACGGCCAAGGCCTGACGTCGCTGCAACACCTCAAGCTGCCCGCCCCCGGCGCCTACACCTTGAAGCTCTGGCTCCGCGACTCGGCAGGCAACCAGGACGCGCGCCTGGCGGCGCCGCCGGTCACGCTGCGCTACGACGACGCCAGCCCCACCGCCACCTTCGAGGCGCCCGACCCCAACGACCCCACCTTGGTCGCGGTCACCACGACCGACCTCGGCTCCGGCGTCGCCGCCGGGCAGATCGCCATGCGCCGGCGCGGCGCGACCTCCTGGCTGAACCTGCCGACGATGGTCAAGGACGGGCGGCTGCTGGCGCACATCGATGACGAGCGCCTGGGCGATGGCGAGTTCGAGTTCCAGGCCACGGCGACCGACGCCGCAGGCAACCAGCGGACCACGAGTCAGCGAGCGGATGGCAGCGCGGAGCTCGTCACGCTGCCGCTGCGGCTGAAGATCGCGATGCGCTCGGGCATGGTCGTGCGCACCCAGCACAGCTCACGGCTCGCGCGGGCCGCATTCGCGCGCTACGGGCAACTCGTCCGCGTGCGCGGCCGGCTACGCAGCCCCGAGGGCAACCCCTTGCAGGACGTCGAGGTCCAGGCGTGGACGCAGATCCGCGACGGCGTCACGCCGCCCCGGCTGATCGCGACGGTCAAGACCAGCCGGACCGGATCGTTCACGTTCCTGGTGCGCAAGGGTCCCAGTCGCGCGATCAAGATCCGCTACAACGGCACGACGCAGATCCGCGGCGTGACCAAGAACTTGTCCTTGAACGTACGGTCGGCGACCTCGATCCGCTCCAACCACAAGCGCGTGGTCAACGGCGAGGCGATCCGGATCCACGGCCGCATCCGCACCGGCCGCATCCCGCACGACGGCAAGCTGGTCGAGGTCCAGGTGTTCACGCGCGGCAAATGGCGGACCTTCGCGACCGCGCGCGCCAGTCGTCACGGCAGCTGGAGCTACAACTACCGCTTCGACGGGACCCGCGGCGTACAGACCTACCGCTTCCGTGCGAAGGTCCCCCTGGAAACCGGCTACCCATTCGCGTCGGGCCGGTCAGGCGTCGTCCGTGTTCGTGTGAGAGGAACCTGATGCTTACCCGTGTGATCGACAACCCCCGCGTCGCCAACGCCGTCGCCTTCCTCGCGCTGTTCATCGCGCTCGGCGGACTGGGCAGCGGCGCCTACGCCGCCATCACGCTTCACGCCAACAGCGTCGGAGCGCCCCAGATCAAGACCGGCGCCGTGCACTCGGCAGAGATCCACGACCACTCGGTCCTGCTCAGGGACATCAACCCGTCCGCCCGCTCTGCGCTGCGTGGTTTGACCGGACCGGCCGGTCCCGTCGGCGCGGCCGGCGCCAGCGCGGTGAAGCACTTCGCCGCCGTCTCGCCCGCGGGCGCGTTCCTGCTCGGCGACGCCAAGGGCGGAGGTCGAGACGGCATCGGCGTCTACGACGTTGCATTCGCTGACTCGGTCGCCAGCTGCGTACCGGTTGCCACACTGGGCACCGCGGACGCCAGCACCGCGCCACCCGGCCGCGTGACGGTCAGCAAGGCCGGCGACCGCGTTGCGGTTCAGACCTACGACGCGGCAGGCAACCCCGCCGACCTGCCGTTCCAGCTCATCGTCGCCTGCTGAAAATCCCTCGACATGCGGTATACGGCATTGCTATGAGGGAACGTACGTTCGTATCTTCGTGACATGCTCTTTCTGCACCGCCGTTCCGACACCGCGTCCGCGAAAGCGTGGTGGGCGGCAGTGAAGGAGAGTCCGCACGCCGCCCCCGCTCTGCTGCGGGAGCTTGCGCGCTCCACGTCGGTCGTCGCCGGATCGGTCGAAATCCAGCAGGCCGTCGGTTGGGCGCGCGCTCATCCGACCTGGCGCGACGACGACCCGCCCTTCGTCGCCCACGACGGCGTGGTCGCCCCGCCGGGCACGCTCTGACCTGACCCGGCGTCTCAACTCGGTGTAGGGGGGTTCGGGGTCTCGGACGACTAAGGGGCATGACTTCGCTTCCAAACGCCCCGACGCCTGCGGCGCGCGAGGACTACGAGATGTTCGTGGACTTGCACGCCGAGCAGTTCACGCTCTACCTGCGCCGGCTACTGGACCGTTCGGCCGAGGGCCGGGGCGGCCGGATCGGCGTCGAGGACACGCTGCAGGACGCGCTGGTGCGCATCTATGACCGCTGGCCCGAGCTGGCCGGTCTCGACGGCGACGAGCGCGAACGGCGCCTGTATCGCTGTCTGCGCGACGCCGCCGCCGACGCTTTGCGCCAGGAGTACGGCAGCCGCGCTCGGTCCTCGCCGCGGCCCCGGCTGATCGCCTATGACTTCGCCGAGCTGGAGGCCGAAGATGACCGTCCCGTGCGTGAGCGCGAGCTGACGGCGGCGGTGCTCGGCGGAATGGCGCGCGAGGTCGCGGGCGCCGATGCCTCGAGCGCGGTCCTGGGCCGGGCGGTGCTGGTCGCCGGGCTGCGCGCGCTGACCGAGCACGAGGCCGTGGTGTTGATCGCCGTCGATCATCTCGGCTGGGATCAGCAGCGGTTGGCCGAGCACCTGGGCGTCGGCTACTCGACGCTGCGCGAGACGCTGTATGTCGCGCGCAAGTTGTTGTCGATGACGATCCGCCACGCGGCGGGCATCGAGGTCAGCGACGAGGAGCAGGCGCAGCTGGCGGCGTTCAGGGCGGGCGAGCTGAAGGGCGCCGAGCGCCGCGCCGTGGCCCGTCACCTCGGCCGCTGCCACGCTTGTCAGACGCTCGACGCGCAGCGCAAGGGCTTCGGTCACGGGGCTGCGCAGCTCCTCGTCCCGCTGCCCTATGTCCTGGGGGCTCACGTGCTGGTCAAGCGATCGGTGGTCAAGCCCGCACCGGTCACCGGTGGCGCGGGCCTGTTCGCTCAGCCGGGAGCGGCGAAGGTCACGGCGACCGTGATGGGCTTGCTGATCGCGGGCGGCGCCGCGTCGGCGATCCTGGCGGCCGTCTCCGAACAGCCCGGCCGCCATCCCCTGCCGCCGGCCGCAACCGCGATCTCTCGTGGCTTCCCGCCACCGGGCGGCATGCGACGCGTCGAGGCGCCCACCGCGCAGCGCCACCGCAAGCACGCGAAGTCGACCCACCGCACGAAGACGACCGCCAAGCCCGAGAAGAAGACGACCACGGCGCAGCAGCAGGCGCCGACGGCTACCCAGCAGCAGCAGACGACGGCCGCGACGCCGTCACCGGCACCGCAGAGGCGGACGCCGTCGAGCTCGGACTGTGAGTTCTTCTGTGGCTGAGCAGGCCGCCGAGCGGATCCCGGTCGCCGCTCCGCGACCATCGAGCCGAGCCGCGCCCGTGGGGCACGAGCGCGTCGATGCATCGGGGGCCGGGCTCGTGCTAATCGTCCTAAACGCCGTCGCCGTGATGGCCGGGTGGTGGGTCGGCGCGCGCTTTGGCGCCGCGGTCTCCGGCGCGATCATGGGTGGCGTCCTCGGACTCCCGGCGGCCTTCACCGGCGTGTACATCAGGTACAAGTCGCTATGAGCTTCTCAATGACTACGAGAACGCGGTATCGATGTCCGAGCAAGAACACCGACTTGCAATTGATCTAGCAGTCTCGGTGGGCCTGTGCGGAGAGAGGTGTATGAGCACTCCTAGGAAGCATCAGCGCGAGGTCGGCAGCCGTCTGCCTCGCCACACGCGGCGTCATCCCGCCGCCTCGCAGTCGCACCTCTCCGAGCTGGGCACCGACGTCGTCGCGACGCGGTTGCGCACCCTCGGTCACCCGATGCGCTTGCGCATCATGCGCGCCCTGGACGGGCGCCCGGCCACCGCCGACCAGCTCGCCGAGGTCTTGGACGAGCAGGTCGGCGCGGTCCGCGCCCACATGGCGGTCCTGTACCGCGCCGGCGTCGTGCGCCGCGCCGACGATGGCGGGCACCCAATCTACGAGCTGGCCGACTGGCCGAGCTTGTGGCTGGTCGAGCAACTCGCCTACCGCCTGCGCCTACGCGCCATCGAGGACGGCGACCTCGCGCCCGACCACGGTGACGAGGAGTCACCGGCATGTCGGTGAGGCGCGTGATGGCGCTGGCGCTCGTCGGCGCGCTGGCCATCCTGGCGCTCTGCCCGGCGGTCGTCCTCGCCAAGACGGGCAACGATGTCGGCGCGAACCTGAGCAAGCTGCTGCGCCACTACGCCGGTGAGTTGTACGGCGGCGTGATCGCGATGGTCAGCTTGATGTTCCTCATCAACCGCCGCTACGGCGAGCTGGGGACGTTCCTGATGGCCTCCGTCGTCGTGGCCTGGCTCGTGTTCAGCCCTGATCAGGTCGCCAACGCGGCCCGGTCGATCGGCAACCAGCTCTTCTAGGTCTCGGGAGCCGATCCTCATGACGCAGCGGCGCGCGGTCGTGCGCAGCTATCAGCGCCTGTTCTCACCCGAGCGGCGCATCTACGCGATCGACGGCAGGACCCTCCCGATCCCCGGCGGCGTCCCGCTGCGGTGGCTGCTGCACGCCGCCGCGATCGTCCTGGTCGCGATTGTGCTGGCCGGGGTCCATCCGGTGGTCATCGTCACCGGGTCGGGCTTGGCCTACGTGTCGGCGGCGCGGCTGGGCCGGCGACGTGAGGGCCTCCTGTTCGCGCTTGGGAGCGTCGTTGTGTTGACGGTTGCCGGGCTTGTTGTTGGTGTTGTCGACTGGCCGTTGCGGCTGGTCGTGCTGCCGGCGGTCGGCGCGACGGTGCTGACCCAGGTCGCGCCTGGGGGGCGCAGCGTGCGCCGCCATCTGTTCTCGCTGGCTCGGGTACGGATCGCCGGCCGCCGGCGGCTCGGTAGTGCCCTGCCCGTGGCCGGGGTGTCGCGGCGGCTGGAGCTGCGGGTGGCGGTTGCCGCAGACCGCCACCAGCCGACGCTTCACCGTGCACGGATCACCGGGCCGTGCCGGGTGCGCTTCGCCGAGCCGGTGTTGGTGCTGCGGCGCCGGCGGGGCGTGCGGCTGGTGCCCGTCGCGGCCGAGCCTCGTCGTCGTGGCGTGATGGTCGATGTGCTGGATGTCGGTCCGGGCGAGCGGGTGGAGGTGTGCCCGTGAGCACGACCGTGGCGCGCGACGCGGGGTTGGGCTATGCGCGGGCCAACCTGCTGCTCGGGCCGGGAGGTGAGGCGCTGGCGCTCTATCGCCTGGACCCGGTTGCCTACCCGCTGCTCGCCGATACCGACAAGTGGGCGCTGCAGCGCCAGCTTGAGCGCCTCGCTCACCTCGTGCAGGCCGACTTCTCGCTCTGGCGCGTCTACCGAACCGACGACCCCAACAACGATGACCGCCATGGGCTGCGGACCGGCCGGTCGGCCGAGGTCTACCTCGGCGTCGCCCTCGACAGGGAGTCGGAGACCAAGCTCGGGGGTGCTGTGCTGGCCGGCGCCGATCGCCTCCGCGATCGCCTTATGGGGCTCGTGGGTCGAGATGGCCTCGGCACGGTCGACGCGCATCGCCTGGCGGCGTTGGCCGAGGCCGAGCAGCGGCTTCACGAGCGCCTGGCCGGCGCGATCACCTTGCGCCGCGCACAGACCCGTGAGCTTGAGTGGCTGCTGCGCCGCGCCCCGTTGCGCGGCGTCGCCGAGCCCGCGCTGGAGAAGCTGTGGGCACCCGACGCCCTGCTGCTCGAAGACGAGACCGACGCCACCGCCTACGAGCCGTTGGGCTGGGACCTCTGGCGCCTGCCCGCCGCCATCCTGCTCGAGGATCCCGCGCGGCCGCCGAGCCTGCAGATCGAGACCGACGAGCACACTGGGGTCCAGGCGGTGCTCTGTCTCGGTGCGCTGGCCGACGCGCCGGTCTTCCCCGGCTCGGCCGCCGAGCTGCTGCACGTCCCGCTGGATGGTCTGGACTTCGCGGTTGACGCGGTTCTGCACGCGCGGTGGTTGGGCAACCGCGAGGCGCTTGGGCAGGTGCGCAAGCGCATCGTCGATGCCGAGCAGACCTACCGCGACCAGCTGCAGTCCAGCCACGGGCCGGCGTGGCAGGCCGACGACGACCGCACCCTCGCGCGCGAGTACGAGCAGGTCCTGGCCTCCGGTGCCCGTCCGCCGATGTTGTACGCCTCGATCTCACTCGCGCTCGGCGCACCCGACCGCCCAGTGCTCGAGCGGCGCATCGAACGGCTCCGCGCCGCCTACGGCGACGTCGTCCTGTACCGCCCGCGTGGGTTGCAGGAGCGGCTCTGGCTCGATCATCTGCCCCGGGTCGACGGCGGCCGTGTCCGGGAGTACGTCCAGCAGGTCACCGCCCAGCAGTTCGGCGCGATGGTCCCGACGGCAACGACGCTGATCGGCGACCCCCAAGGCGTCTACCTCGGTCACAGCACCGACGGCATCAGGGTGCCGGTGCTCTACGACGCCACCGCGCCACCGAGGGAGTCCAGGGCCAGCGCGGTGCTGCTGGCCGGCACGCTGGGGTCGGGGAAGACGGTCACCGCCGAGCTCATCGCCCTCGGTGCTCTGGGGACGGGGAGTCGGGTCATCGATTTCGACCCCAAAGACGACCATGGCTGGACCAACATCCCCGCCTTGGTCGGCCGGCTCGAGGTGCTCGAGTTGACCGGCGACGCGGCGGCCGGTCGGCTGGACCCGCTGGTCGTCGCGCCGGAGGAGGTGCGTGAGGACCTGACGCTCTCCTACCTGTTGGAGCTGCTGCCCGATCCGCCGGCCTCCTGGGAGCACGCCCTGGCCCGCGCGGTCCGCGACGTCGCCCGTACCGAGCACCCAACCACCAGGGCCGTCCTGACCCGTCTGGGCGAGCTGGACGGCAGCGCCGGCGTCGAGGTCGCCCAGGCGCTTGAGGTCATCGCCGAGGTCGGCCTCGGCCGCCTGGGCTTCGGCGACGAACACACCGACACCGACATCTCCGATGCGGCGTTGACGACGATCCGCATCCCGGGCCTGACCCTGCCCGAGCAGGGCGTGCCGCGGTCGGCCTACACCCGGAGCGAGCGGATCTCGGTCGCGACGCTGTCGCTCGTCGCCGCCAAGGCGCTGCAGCTCGTCTCCACCGATCGTTCCCGTCACAAGCTCGTGATCCTCGACGAGGCCTGGTTCCTGCTCTCCTCCTCCCAGGGCAGGGCGCTGATCAACCGCCTCGTGCGCTTCACCCGGCGCTACAACGCCACCGTCCTGCTGCTCACCCAGCTCCTCGAGGACGCCCCCGGGATCCGCGAGCTCGTGCGGACGTGGTTCATCTTCGGCCAGGACTCAGAAGAACAAGCACAACTCGGATTGCGGCTCGCGGGGGTCGATCCGACCGAGGCCCGCGTGCGCCGTCTGCAGAGCGCGGTGCCGGGACGCTGCGTCATGCGCGACCTCCACGGCCGCGTCGCCGAGATCCAGATCGACGTCGCAGATCCCGAGCTGCTCGCCGCCCTGAACACCGCCCCGCCCCTCGCGGAGCCGGCCGCATGAGGCGTGCTCTGGCCCTGAGCATCGTCGTCGTGCTCGTGCTGCTGGTCGTCGTGCCGACGGCGTGGGGCGCCAGCGACTTGTACGCCAACCTCGGACCGGGCGGGTCGGTGAGCGGGCTGGTCGATCGCTACCCGGTCGGCAACTACGTCCTGGACTCGCACTTCAACGCCGTCAAGGCATCGCTGACCGGAGGCGTCGACGCCTCCGGCGTGCCGTCGATGATCGCGTTCTTCCTCGCGAACTTGTTGTGGCAGATCACCGCGTTTGCCGCCTACGCGGTGATCTCGCTCTTCGCGCTGGCGTTCTCGGTCGACCTGCTCAACGGCTCCCCGGACACCGCCGGTGCCGGAGCGCTGGCGCCGGTCGGCGACGCGATCCACAACCTGTATGCCAACACCATCGGCGCACCGTGGATGGAACTCGCCGTGATCGTTGCCGGCTGTTGGGCGATGTGGCGCGCGCTGGTGCAGCGCCGCTACGCCGAGACCGTCTCGGCGTTGTCGATGTCGTTGGTCTTCTGCCTGTTGGCGATGGGTGTGGTCGCCAAGCCCGATGCCACGATCGGGCAGGCCAGCCGCTGGACCAACGAGATCTCCGCCGCGTTCCTCTCGGTCACCGCCCACGGCCAGGTCACCAACGGCCCCGCCGCACGGCGCGCCACCTCCGACGAGCTCTTCGACCTCTTGGTGTTCCGCCCGTGGGTGGCGCTGCAGTTCGGCGGCACCGAGCACTGCATCCGCAGCGGCACCGGCAGCCAGCAGCACGACCCCGAATCCGTCGCCGTCCGACCGCTCGCCGCAGACCCAGCGGCCGATGCCGAGGCTCGCGCAGCGCTGCATCGCGTCGGTCATCTGACCACGGCGAGCAAGGAGTGCGTGGACAACACCGTCCGCTACCCCGACCACTTCCTCCGCTACGCCCCTGGGTCGGAGGATCGCGACGCCGAGTACGACGCCATCAACAACGCTGACCCTTCGAAGCTCCCCGACAGCGACCCCGCCAAGAACACCAGCTCCTATCGGCCGGCGGTCGTCGACAAGCCGGTCGCCGACGCGATGGAGAAGGGCGGCCAGTACCAGCGCCTCCTGCTCGCGCTCGTAATCCTGCTTGGCGAGCTCGGCGCCTTCCTGCTGCTCGGCTCGCTCTGCGTCTCGGTCCTGCTGGCCCAGATGGTCGTCCTGCTGCTCGCCGGGTTCGCACCGCCGGCGTTGGTCGCCGCGATCATCCCCGGGCGCGGCCACGAGCTGTTCAAGACCTGGGCCGGCCAACTCGCGACCTACCTCGTGCGCAAGGCCGCCTACTCCCTGGTCCTCGCCGTGCTGCTGGCGGTCATCGCCGCGCTGCAGGACGCCACGACCAACCTTGGCTGGCTGCTGAGCTTCGCGCTGCAATCGATGTTGATGTGGATGGTGTTCCTGCACCGCCACAAGCTCGCCGGGCAGATCACCGCCGCCATCAGCGGCCAGCAGCCCGGACGTGAAGCACAGGTCCGCAAGCTGCTCGGCGTCGCCTATCTGGCCCGCCAGGTGAGCCCTGCCCGCCGCCGATCCCGACCGCGACCCGGCCCAGAGGCCGATCCCGAAGCCCCCAGCGCGGATCCCGAAGACGTACCGGACCCCTCGACGGCACCCGACTCCGAGCCGTCGGCTACGAGCACCGGGGAGCCCGACGCGCCGCGTGCGGCGTTGCCGTCCGCAGACCGGGGGCACCGGCGCCCGAGTGCTCGCCGCGACCACGGCGGCGAAGGCAGCCCGGCCGATGACACCGAGCCCCTCGAGCCCACCGACGACGACCAGACGACCGATCCGGACGTCCCGCCGGCTCGTCGCCACGCGCTGCGCCCGAGAACGGCGCCGGGTCACGAGGCAGAGGTCGCCGAACGGCCGGTGGTCGACGACGACCAAGCCCGCAAGGAGAACACCACCAACAACAGGCCGTCCGGTGAGGACCGTGCGCGGCCATCGCAGCCGCGCGCCCGCCACGCCCGGCCGCAACACGAGCAGACCCCGGAGCCGGCAGAGGAAGCGCTCGAGCCACGGACCGACGAGCCGCCGTCACTCGCTGACGAGCTGCGCGCAGACCAAGCTCGACGCCCAGACGCCGACACCGTCGACGAGCCCGCTGACGGCGAGGACGCGGAGCCGCGCGCATGACGCCCGCCGTCCTCCTCAACCGCAAGGTGCTGGCCGTCGCCGGCGTCGCGCTCGCCCTCTTTGGCGTCGCGGTGCTCGGGGTCGTCATGGCGATCACCGGCGCCGGCTTCGGCTGCACCTCGGCCGCCGCCTCCTCGACGCCCACGGGGGCGGGGAGCTCCGAGATCCCGCCGGCACGCCTTCGCCTCTACCAGGCCGCCGGCCGGCGCTTCGACA
Source organism: Conexibacter sp. (assembly GCA_025964215.1). Classification (GTDB taxonomy): domain Bacteria; phylum Actinomycetota; class Thermoleophilia; order Solirubrobacterales; family Solirubrobacteraceae; genus Baekduia. Next base: position 841 of record JAOPZG010000389.1, on the reverse strand, counting down.
TCGACTGGGCCTTCCTCGCCTCGATCGGCGCCCAGGAATGCCACCACGGATCCTGCGCCGGAGACAACGGATCGGGCTGTGCCGGGCCGATGCAGATCGCTGTGCGTCGCGGTTCGCCCTGCAGCCCTGGCAACGGGCCGACGTTGTGGGAGCGCTACGGCGTCGACGCCGACCACGACGGCCACATCGATCCCGACGACCCGGCCGACGCGATCTTCACCGCGGCCCGGATCCTGCGCGAGGCCAAGCACGCCCCACCGACCGGCGGCAGCTACAAGGCCTACTACAACGCCGCCTGCACCTACTACGGCGCCTGCGGCGACAGCACCGCCCAGTACGCCGACGAGGTCATGGCCCGCGCCGTGAGCTACGGCTTCGGCGGCGACCAACCCGAAGGAGGAGGTGGCGGCTGCGGCGGGGCAGACGTCCAGCCCGTCGACGGCGGCCGCCTCGGCGACGTCGTTCGCGACCACGGTCCAGGTGGACTGGCGGCGCTGTCGACCACGGTCACCGCCGGCACGGCGATCGAGTGCGACCGCCGGATCCGGCCCGACGTCATCTGGCTCGCCCGCCGCTACCGCGTGACGGTCACCGCCTGCTACGCCATCCACGCCTCGGGCGGAGAGCACCCGCTCGGCGCCGCCGTCGACCTCGTCCCCTCACCCGGCGTGACCTGGCAGGAGAGCACCGAACGGCTCGCCCGCGTGGTCGGCTGGAAGCGCTCCTGCGCAGCCTCGGGTGCGGCGCCCGCATGTGCGCGGCCGCCGTTTCGCTTCATCGGCTACGACGGCTATCCCGGCCACGGCGACCCCGCCCACTGCCACTGCGCCGGCAACGCCCA
>JAOPZG010000381.1 GCA_025964215.1 Conexibacter sp. | reverse complement strand
CGCCGGCGGCGCAGCGGCAGGCGGCGCCTCAACCGCGCTGCCGCCCGCCGCTCCACCGCCCTGGGCCGGCGCGACCGCCTGGACGTTGGCCAGCAGCCCGCTCAGGCGCGGCACGCCGAAGCCGGTGACGTAGTCGTAGCCCGTGCCCGCGGGGTTGAGGCCGTTGGTCCCCGTGGTTATGTCGTGGAAGGAGTCGGCGTAGCGCGTCGGGTCCTTGGCGATCGCGTAGATCGCCTCGTTGGCGAAGCCGTAGGAGGCGCCGGCCGGCGCGGTCCCGGCGATCCGCGCCCACATCCCCGCCCAGAGCGGCGAGGACAGCGACGTGCCGCCGCCCGTGGAGTCGGCCCCGTCGGAGACGATCGTGTAGCCGTTGGAGAGCACGTCGCCGGAGATCGCCCCGACGTCCGGCACCGCGCGGCAGAGCTGCCCGGTGTTCGTCGGCGCGCCGGTCTGGTCGACGAGGCACGGGCGGTTCAGGCCCGCGACGCCCTGCTGGTAGGCGGGCGCGGTCTCGAACGGCGACGCGTTGCCGCCCGAGTGCGTCCAGGCGTACTCGGCCGAGCGGCCCGCGGGCTGCGCGCCGTCGCTGTAGAGGACCGTGCCGCCGACGCCCGTGGCGTACGGGTTGTTCGCGGGGTCCTCGGTCAGCGGGACGATCTGGTTCAGGACGCCGTTGCCCGCGCCGAGCGCCGGCAGGTAGAGCGCGCCGCACGAGGAGCCGGCGTCGCCCGAGGAGGCGAAGAACGTCCGGCCCTCGAGCACGGCCTGCTGCAGGACCTTGGTCTGCGCGGGCTCGCTGGAGTTCGACAGCCCCTGGGTGACCGGCAGCGGGTCGGTCGTGTTCTCGTTGCCGTTGAGCGGGAAGAGCGCGTCGCTGTTGAGCGCGTCGTTGAGCGGCGTGACCTCGCACTCGCCGAGCGAGGCGTTCATGATCGGCGGGCCGTCGGGGTCGTTGGCCCACGCGGCGGACGACGCGACGAGCTCGGAGTCCTGGAGCGAGGGCGAGAAGTACAGCTTCTCCTTCGCGATGCCGGGCGCCATCCCGTGGATGGCCTGCATGTCGATGTTCCACTCCGGGTTGCCGGCGGTGTCGGAGTAGTCGCCGCTCGCGGGCGTGTGGACGACGTCGACCGGGACCTTCGGCAAGTTGTGCTTCGCGTCGAACGCGTGGAGGTCGTCGATCACCGAGTCCGTCGCGCCGTTGCCGAGGATCGCGACCGAGACGCCCGCGCCGGTGTGCGCGGCGGGCTGCTCGTAGATCGACCACAGGTCCTCGGGCGAGCGGTTGCCGACGTCGGGCAGGCCGGTCGCGGCGGGATCCTCGGAGCGCATCGTGTGGAAGCGCTGGTAGGTGTTGAGCCCGAGGACGTCGGCGATCGGCAGGCCGTCGGGGATCGTCGGCGCGGCGAGGTTGGCCAGGAACGTCTCGCCGCCGAAGCGGAAGCGGTCGAAGGACGTGCCGAGCAGCGCGCCGATCTGCGCGACGGTGCCGGAGGCCAGCAGGTAGTCGCCGGCGCCGGCGGCGTAGTCGACCTTCAGGCCGCCGCCGGTCAGCCAGGAGCGCGTCGCGCTGACCGTGGCGGAGTCGACCCCGAAGCGCTGCGCGAACTCCGCGGGCGTGAGGAAGCGGTGGTAGTCCGGGCTCGAGCGGTCGAAGAGGCGGCCGAGCAGCGCCTGCTCGCCGGCGGCGTCGGGCCGCTGGAGCGAGATCCCGATCGTCATCCGCTGGCTCGGCGTCGCGGCGCCGAGCTGCGTGGCGCGATCGAGGCGGCTCAGCGCGTTCTGCCGCAGGACCCGCGCGCCGGCCGGCGCCGCGGGAAGCGCGACCGCGGCGGTCGCGGCGAGGATCAGGAGGGTGCGCAGGCGCAGGCTCATGCCCGCTCCAACGCACGCGCCTCCCAGAACCTGCGGCTATTGCCGCAGCGCGTGCTCCTCGACGATCCGGCGCTGCACGTCGGTCAAGGCTGGCGCCTCGCCGCGCTCGAGCGCGGCGGCCGCCTGCGCGACCGTCAGCCCCGTGCCGGTGAGCACGGAGCCGATCAGCGGCGGGATCTCAGCGCCGCAGACGCCGGAGGCGCAGCCCGCGTCGTGCGCGTGCTCAGTCCTCGACGGGCTGGCCATTGGCGGTGAGCGTCACGGGGATGTTCCCGCGCGTCGCGTTGGAGTAGGGGCAGACCTGGTGGGCGGCCTTGACCAGCTCGACGGCCTGGTCGGCGTCGACCGACGGGAGCGTCACGTCGAGCTCGACGGAGAGGTCGAAGCCCTTGGCCTCGTTGGGATGCAGCGAGACCTTGGACTCGATCGACGCGTCGCCGGTCTCGACCTTCGCGCGCCGCGCGACGGCGCCGAGCGCGCCCTCGAAGCAGGCCGCGTAGCCGACCGCGAAGAGCTCCTCCGGGTTCGTGCCACCGCCCTGGCCGCCCATCTCGACGGGGAGCCGGAGGTCGACCTCGAGCGCGCCGTCGGAGGTCTTGCCGTGACCCTTGTCGCGCCCGCCGGTGACGTGGGCCTGTGCGGTGTAGAGCGTCTTTGCCATGGCTCGACCATAGCGGCGGCGGGCGGGCGGGCCGCTTACGCGGGTGCGGGCTCCGCGCCGATCACGTCGTGCTCCGCGTCGAAGCGCAGCAGCGCCGGGAAGGCCACCAGGATCAGCCCGACGCCCGCGATGCACGCGAGGCCGCCGGAGACGACCGAGGTCCGCACGCTGGTGACCGACGCGACCGACCCGGACTCGACGTCGCCCAGCCGCGGCCCGCTCGTGACCACCAACATGAAGACCGAGGACATCCGCCCGCGCAGGTGGTCGGGCGTGACCGACTGGTTGATCGAGGAGCGGCAGACGGCGCTGACCGAGTCCGCCGCGCCCGCGAGCGCGAGCAGCGCGGCGGCGACCCACAGCGATCCCGCCACGCCGGCCAGCGCGATCGCGGCGCCCCACGCGACCACGGCGTAGATGACGATCCGGCCCAGGCGGCGCGCGTGCGCGAGCCAGCCGGTCGTCAGCGCGGCGACCGTCGCGCCGGCCGCGACCGAGGCGTACAACAAGCCGGTCCCGCCGGCGCCCGTGTGGTAGACGCTGACCGACAGGACCGCGAAGAGCGCGCGCGGCATCCCGAAGGTCATCGCCAGCAGGTCGATGGCGAACGAGCCCATCAGCGCCTGGTTGCCGCGCACGAAGCGCAGGCCCTCGGCGATCGAGCGCAGGACCTTCTCCAGCTCGGCCACCGCGCCGTGCGGCGGCTGCGGCGCCATCGCCCAGACGGCGGCGAAGATCGCCAGGCAGCTGATCGCGTCGATCGTGTAGGCCGCGCCGAGGCCGAGCGCGGCGATCAGGACGCCGCCGACCGCGGGCCCGACGACCTGCGTCAGCGTGTTCATCCCGTAGTTGAGCGCGAGCGCCGAGCGCAGGTGCTCGAGCGAGACGAGGTTCGGGACGATCGAGGACGCCGTGACGTTCTGCACCGCCCCGAAGCCCGCCATCGCGCCGCCGAGGACGTAGAGCGCGACGATCGGGGGCGAGCCCGCGTAGGTCAGCGCGGCCAGGCCGCTCGCGCCGAGCACGAGCGCGACCTGGATCATCAGCAGCAGCCGGCGGCGGTCCCGGCGATCCGCCAGCGCGCCGCCGAGCAGCGCCATCGACATCAGCGGGATCAGCTCGACCGCGCCGAGCAGGCCCGTCAGGAACGCCGAGTGGGTCTCCACGTAGAGCTGGTAGGGCAGCGCGACGAGCGCGGCCTGCGTCCCGAGCCCGGTGACCAGCTCGCCGCCCAGGAGCAGCCGCAGATCGCGCGACTCGCGCAGCGGCGTGACATCGACGGCGATGCGGGAGAGGAGCGGGGCGGGCACGGGCGGCCCGCCACGATACGACGCTGCGTAGTCTCCAGGCGGTGAAGCCCGAGATCCACGTCCTCGGCCTGTCGATCAAGACCTTCGGCCTGTTCTTCGCCCTCAACTTCGCCGCGTGGGGGCTGCTCGCCGCGCGCCGGCTGAAGGAGCTCGGGCGGCCGGTCGACTGGGCCTACGAGATCGTCACGGTCGCCCTGGTGGGCGGGCTGGTCGGCGCGCGCGGCTACTACCTGCTCCAGAACCACGACGCGCTCAGCTTCGGCGACGTCTTCGGCGGCTCCGGGCTGATCTGGTACGGCGGGCTGGCCGGCGGCGCGATCGCCGTCCTCTACTGGGCCCACCGCAAGGACTTCCTCTCGCTCGACCTCGTCGACATCGCCGGCCCCGGCCTCGCGCTCGGCTACGCGATCGGCCGGATCGGCTGCCAGGTCTCCGGCGACGGCGACTACGGCAAGGCCTGGGACGGACCGTGGGCGATGGGCTACCCGCACGGCACGGTCCCGACGGCGCCCGGCGAGACCGTCCACCCCACGCCGATCTACGAGACCCTCACGATGGGCCTGCTCGCCTTCGCGCTCTGGCAGCTGCGCGACAAGGTCCGGCCGGGGATCCTCTTCGCGCTCTACCTCGTCGGCGCCGGGCTCGAGCGCTTCCTGGTCGAGTTCCTGCGCCGCAACGAGGACGTCGCGCTCGGGCTCACCGCCGCGCAGCTGGAGAGCGCCTCGCTGTTCGTGATCGGCGTCGTCTGGATCGCCGTCGTCGTGCGCCGCCACGGCGGGATCCTGCTGCCGGAGGGCGAGCGCCGCCGGCCGGCTGTCGCGACGGCGCCGGCCGTGACGCCGATGCACCAAGTCTGAGTGCTTTCCGCACCCAGGGTGCGCAAAATCACTGATCGTTAATACTCTTCCTTAGCGGATGGGCTAGGGTCGCCGCGGACCGACGATCCGGAGGCCCGTTGCCCTTCACGCCCTGCCTCGACGTGACCCTGCGCGTCGCGGCGGTTCCCGCGGCCGCGAAGGCGGCGCTGCGGCTGCAGTCCGAGTTCACCGAGCTGGCCCGCGACCCCCACCGGTGGCCGTTCCGCTCCGTGCGCGCCGACGCCGAGGGCGACGTGCTGACCGTGCGCGCGCTGCTGCTCGAGCCGATCGGGGACCTCTACGGGACTCCGGCGCCGGAGGGGCGCGAGCTCGCGCCCGCCGACGTCCTCGTGGCGCTGCTGCGCGCGAACTGCCCGAGCTGGCGGGCGCTCGATCCCGGCGAGGAGCAGATCAGCGTCCACGCCCAGCGCGTGCACCGCCGCTACTGGACGGGCGGCGCGGCGCCGCCGGGATGACGCGCCGCCGCTACGCTGCCGGGCGATGGACGACGAGATCCTCGACGTCGTCGACGAGCACGGCCGGCACGTCGGGACCAAGCGCCGCGGCGACGTGCACCGCGACGGCGACTGGCACCTGGCCTTCCACCTCTGGGTCGTGGCGCGCTCCGGCGTCCTGCTCCAGCGCCGCGCGCGCGACAAGTCCTCGTGGCCGGGGTACCTCGACGCGTCGGCCGCGGGGCACCTGATCGCGGGCGAGTCGGTCCGCGACGGCGTCCGCGAGGTCGACGAGGAGCTCGGAGCGGCGTACGCGTTCGATGAGCTGGCACCCCTGGGGGTGTTCAGAGTGGCCGATCCGGAGCACTCGGGGACCGTCAACCGTGAGCTTCAGCACGTCTTTGCCGTGGTCGATGAGCGGCCGCTGAGCGCGTGGGCCGACTTCGACCGCGTGGAGCTGGACGGAGTGGTGCTCGTGGACCACGACGGGTTCGCCGCCTTGGCGGCCGCGAGCGCCGGCGCGGACGCCTCGGTCGTCGTGCCCGGGCGCGCGTGGGACGGCGTGCGCGAGGCGGACGTCGACGTCCGCGCCTCCGAGGTCGTCCCGACCCCGTACCTGCCGGAGATCGCGCCCGCGCTGCGCCGGCTCGCCGGCGCCGCCTCCTAGCCGGCGACGGGCCCGAGCAGGGCCGGGTGGTCGAGCGTGGCGAACGCCGCGACGACGTCCGGGTCGAAGTGCCCGGCCGCCTGGTCGAGGACCTCGGTGACCGCCGCGTCGAGCGGCCACGCCTCCTTGTAGGGACGGCGGTGCGTGAGCGCGTCGAAGACGTCGGCGACCGCCACGAGGCGCGCCGGCAGCGGGACCTCGTTGCCGCGCAGGCCGGCCGGATAGCCGCGGCCGTCCCAGCGCTCGTGGTGGTGCAGCGCGATCTCCGCGGCGGTCTGGAGCACCGGCGAGCCGGAGCCGCCGAGGATCTCCTCGCCGACGAGCACGTGGCGCTGGACCTCCTGGTACTCCGCGCGCGTCAGCTTCCCGGGCTTGAGCAGCACGGAGTCCGGGACCGCGATCTTGCCGACGTCGTGCAGCGGGGCGGCGAGCGAGAGGCGCTCCACGTCGGGGTCCGGAACGCGCAGCGCCCGTGCGAGGAGGCATGCCGTGCGCGCGACGCGGCGCGTGTGCTCCCCGGTGTCGTCGTCGCGGAACTCGGCGGCGAGCGCGAGCCGCTCGAGCGTCTCCAGGCGAGCGAGCTCGAGCTCCTCGGTACGGCGCGCGACGCGCTGCTCGAGCTCGTCGCGGTGGCGGCGCAGGGACGCCGCGAGGCCGCGCGTCTGGAGCAGGTTGCGGACCCGCAGGCCGACCTCGTCGGGGTCGAACGGCTTGGTCACGAAGTCGCGCGCGCCGGCGCGCAGCGCGTCGCGGCGGGCCGCGCGAGAGTCGTCGGCGGTGAGCACCAGGATCGGCATCGGCACGCCGCGCGTCTCGGCCGGCAGGCGCAGCAGGAGCTCGAGCCCGTCGGGCGGCGGCATGTGCAGGTCGAGCAGCACGAGATCGGGCTGCGTGCGCCGGCAGAGGGTCACCGCCTCGGCCGACTCGTTGGTCACCTGCACGTCCGCGTAGCCCCACTGGCCGAGCATCCCGGCGAGCAGCGTGGTGCTCGATGGATCGTCGTCCACCACGAGGATCCGGTCGTCACGTCCGGTCGTCCGACTTAGCACTCAGTCGACGTTATCGTTTCGCGGGCCAGCCCGGCTCACCCGATAGGAGGATTGACGACGGTTGAGCGACTTTGCACAATTCGAGCAGGCGAACCTGAACAAGAACTGCACTCGCCGACAGGGCGGCAGGCTAATGTTCGCCTCTACCGCCACTACCTGAACGAACCTGGACGGACCGTGAAGCCCATCACCGCTATCGACGACCCCCGCTACGTGAAGGCCATGAGCCATCCCGTGAGGGTCCGGATCATGGCCATGCTGCAAGAGCGCAAGGCCTCCCCGAACGAGCTCTCGCAGTGGCTCGGCACGACGTTGGGAGCAACCGCTTACCACGTGCGAACGCTGCACAAGCTCGGCCTGATCGAGCTCGTCGACGAGACCCGCGTCCGCGGGGCCGTCGAGCATCACTACAAGGCCAAGGCGCGCCCGAAGGTGACGCAGGAGAACTGGTCGAAGGCCTCGCCCGTGGCAAAGCAGGCCGCCGTGGGCTCCCAGCTGAAGATGCTGGAGGACTACACCAACGCCTCCGCCGCCGCCGGCGGCTTCGATCGCGCCGACGCCGTCCTCGAGCGCAAGACCGCGCGCGTGGACGACAAGGGCTGGAAGGCCCTGGCCGACGAGGCCGCGAAGTTCCTGGCCCGCGTGGATCGCATCGAGGCCGAGGCCGCGAAGCGCATCGCCAAGGCCGGCGAAGAGGGCGCGATCGACGCCGGCGTGGTCCTCCTGGGCTTCGAGTCGGTGCCGCTGAGCAACCAGATCCCCGAGTCCAAGAAGAAGCGCACGCCTATGAAGCGTACGCGGCGTGCCTCTGCATAGAGCGGCAACGCGCCACGATTAGGAAGTTCTTCACTCCGCCCCCGGATCGACGTCTGGCTCGCACAGCCGGCGTCACCGGGGGCGTTGCTGTAGTGGTTCCGACTGCTCACCGGGTACGTCCGGAGAGGCACTCCGAACCATTCGGGGGAGTTCGCGGGCGACGCCCGCCGGAGCCCTCAGCCGCGCGGCACGAGACGCACCTTCGGGGGCATCTCGAAGGGCTTCGGCGGCGGCGCGTCGGCGGGGCGCAGGCGGGTGCGCCCGCTCTTGCGGACCAGCGGCCAGCCGGCCAGCTCGACCTCGTAGAGCGCCTGGGCGGGCATCTGGAGGCCTTCGGCGCGCATCTCGGCGACGCTCAGCCCCTTCTCCCCGGCCTCCTCCAGCAGGCGCAGGGCGAGGCGGCCGTCGGGCGTGGTCAAGGGGCGGGCGGATGACATTCGTGCAGGCAGGCTAACGGCCTTCCCGCCGCGCCGCGCATCGATGCGCCCGGAATCCTGCGCAAGCTCTCGCGTGGCGTTGAGCTGGCGCTCAGGTTGGCGCGCTGAAGTGCGTGTCATGCCCTCCACGTCCTCCCCCATCGAGACCTTCGACGGCACCCGCACCGACGTCCTCGACGCGCTCCCCCGCGTCAGCTTCCGCGAGCGCCAGCACGCGGTCCCGTCCTCCGAGCGGCCCGCGCCGGGCCGCTACCTCGAGCTCGACGACGGCGAGGAGCGCGTCCTGCTCCCGCTGCGCTCGGGCACGACGCACGTCGGGCGCGGCTTCTCGGCCGACGTGCAGCTGGAGGACCAGAGCGTCTCGCGGCGCCACGCGCTCGTCTACCAGCGGCCGACGGGCTCGCGGATCCTGGACGACCGCAGCGCCAACGGGACGTTCGTCAACGGCCGCCGGGTGACGGAGGCGGAGCTGTCCGACGGCGACGTCGTCGTGCTCGGCCGGGTCGTGCTGACGTACCGCGACGTCGGCGCATAGCCCGCCGGTTACAGGCCGCCCGGCGCGGGCCGACGATCGGCCTATGAGCGTCACGGATCTCCACGCGCGCGCGGTCGCGTCCTTCGAGGCCGGCGCGCCGGCGGCCGCGGCCGGCCTGCTGCGCGCGGCCGTC
>JAOPZG010000051.1 GCA_025964215.1 Conexibacter sp. | reverse complement strand
CGCGGGGAGCGCACGGGCGCCGCGGCGCGCCGGTCCTCCGCGAGCCGCATCCGCAGCGTCGCGGGCGCCTCGACGTCCAGCGCCAGCTCCTGGATGCGGCGGCCGATGGCGTCGCTGTCGTGCGGCTCGGGTGTGTCGTGGCGGTCGGTCATCGGTGTGGGGTGGCGTCGCGGTCGGCGGGGTCGGCGGGCGTCGCCGACAGGGTCTTGGCGAGGCGCGCGCGCCCGCGGTGCAGGCGGGTCGTGATCGTCGCCTCCTTGGTGCGCAGGGCGCGGGCGGCCTCGCGGTAGCTCAACCCCACGATGTCGATCGCGACGACGGCGTCGCGCTGGTCGTCGGGCAGCTCGGCGATCGCGCCGAGCAGCTCGCTGACCTCCAGCGCCGCCTCGGGATGGCGCGGGTCGCCGGGGCGCGCGAGGCCGTCGCGCTCGTCGTCGAGCTCCAGCGGCGTGGGCCGCCGGCTCTGCGCCCGCAGGCGGTTGAGGAAGGTGTTGCGGAGCACGCGCAGGAGGTAGCCGAGGTCGTCGTCGTGGCGCAGGAGGCGCGGGCGGGCCAGGACGCGGGCGTAGGTCTCCTGGACGAGGTCCTCCGCGTCGTGGCGGTTGCCGCACAGCGCGAGGGCAGCGCGGTAGAGCCGGTCGACGTGGTCGCCGAGCCGCTGGGGGTCGAGCGCGCGCTGACCCTCGTCGGGCATCCCCAGGACCGTAGCCGCCATGGCGCCCTGCGTCGAGGTGATCACTGGACGGTGAGCGTTCCTTCCATCCCGGCCTGGCGATGGCTGCCGACCGGGCAGTAGAAGGTGTACTTGCCGGGCTTGAGCTTCAGGCTGACCTTCGAGGTGCCGCCCGGCTGCGCGATCTGGCCGGACGCCTGGACGCCGCCGGGGCCCGTGATCGCGATCCCGTGCGGCATGCTGTCGCCGCTCGGGTTGTCCATCGTGATGGCGACGGTGCCGGCCTTGGCCTTCAGGCTCTTGTGGTCGAAGGAGAGGCCGCCTGACTCGACGGCCTTCAGGGCGAGGCCGCCGCTGGACGAGGCCGCGGCCGGCGCGGCCGCCGTCGTCTTCGCCGGCGCGCTGCTGCCGCCATAGGCGCTCCCACCGCCGCTTCCGGAGGAGGAGGACGACGAGCCGCAGCCGGCGAGGAGGGCGCCGGCGGCGGCGAGCGCCGTCAGGGAGGTCAGGAGGCGGGTCATGTCAGGGAAGACCCCACGCGCCGCGGATCCTTCCCCGCGCACGATTCCTTCCCATCTGGGCCGTCACGCGAAGTAGCGTGGTCCCATGGAGAACATGGTCCGCATCGGCGCCGCCGCGTCGGCCCTCGGCCTCAGCGTCGACACGCTCCGCCGCTGGGAGCGGGACGGCCGCATCGAGTTCGAGCGCCATGGCGGCCAACGGTACCTCCGCGCGGACGCCCTCGCCTCGCTCCTGCGGGAGCGGACGACACGCGAGCGCACGAGCGCGCGCAACCGCCTGACGGGCGTCGTCGTCGCCGTGCAGCGCGACGGCGTGATGGCCCAGGTCGACATGGCCTGCGGCCCGTTCCGGGTCGTCTCGCTGATGTCGCGCGAGGCGGTGGACGACCTCGACCTGCGCCCCGGGATGACGGCGACGGCCGTGATCAAGTCCACCAACGTGATCGTCGAACGCTGACGCCGCGCGGGAGACCGCCGCGCCAGGTGGCTTTCCTGGTAGACTTTCCGGGAGATGCCCGTCCTCGATCCGCACCGCGTCACCGACGAGGCGACCCGCCTGGACGTCGCCGAGATCGCCGCGTACCTCCAGGCCCAGCTCGGCCAGAAGCTGACCGCGTACGTCGCGGGCGTCACCGACCCGAAGATGGTCGGCCGCTGGGCCGCCGGCAAGGCGCGGCCGCGCGACGAGCGCGAGATGCGCCTGCGCGACGCCTTCAAGGCCACCAGGATGCTCGTCGCGGCGTTCGACGCCGGGACCGCGAAGGCGTGGTGGGTCGGCTCCAACACGCGCCTGGACGACCGCGCGCCCGCGGCGATCGTCCGCCACGCGGTCGACCCCGAGGCGCTGCGCTACGTCGTCCCCGCCGCCCGCGCGTTCGCCGGGGGCCCGGCCTGAGCGCCGCGGTCTGGCGCCTCGGCCACCGCGACGCGCCGCTGGACCTGATCCCGCTCGAGCACTGCGGCTGGCAGCACCGCTGGGACGACCCGCGCCGCGCCTACCGCACGCTCTACGCCGCGCGCGACGCGATCACCTGCCTGCGCGAGGTCCTCGCCGACCTGCGGCCCGACACCACCATGCTGGCCGAGTTCGCGGAGCTCTTCGGCGACGACGCCGGCCTGCGCGCCGCCGCGGGGACGGTGCCCGCGGCGTTCCGGCGCGAGCGCGTGCTGGCGCCGGCCGCGCTGGTCCTCGACGGCGAGCTGGTCGACGTCGACGACCCCGCGACCCGCGCCGGCCTGGAGCGCGAGCACGCGGCGATGCTCGCCGAGCACGGCATGCGCCACCTCGACGTCGCGGAGGTCCGGAGCCGCACGCGCGTCGTCACGCAGCAGATCGGCCGCACGCTCTACGAGCGCGGCGCCGCGGCGATCCGGTTCGGGTCCAACCTCGACGATCAGCCGTGCTACGCGGTCTTCGAGGCGCGGGGCCGGCTGGCCGCGCGGGGCGCGCCGCTCCCGCTCACCGCCGAGCTCCCGGAGCTCGTCGCGGTCTGCGACGAGTACGGCCTGCGCCTGGCCGGCTAGAGCTGCCCGTGGTTGGGCGGCAGGACGTCGCCCAGCGCGTGCGCCGCGATGTGATGGTACTTCCAGTCGAGCGGGTCGTGGACGCTGTGGGTGCGCGCGTTGCGCCAGTGGCGGTCGAGGTCGTACTTGGTCGCGGTCGAGGACGTGCCGGCCAGCTGGAAGAGCTCGCTGGCGACCTCCACCGCGACCTCGGACGCGAACGCCTTCGCCCCCGCGACCGCCAGCGACCCGCGCGCCGCGGCCTCCGCGTCGGCCGGCACGAGGCCGACCTCGTCGAGGACCGCCGCGGCGTCCCGGAGCAGCGCCTC
>JAOPZG010000342.1 GCA_025964215.1 Conexibacter sp. | reverse complement strand
CGGCTCCTCTGCGAGCTTTGCCGTCTCGGTTGCCGTCAGTCGCGCGGGCCGTCCTGCGCGACCACCTCACATTGGAGTGACATGTCTCATCGCACATGGTTGATCACTGGTAGCTCTCGGGGCATCGGCCGCGCGCTGGCCGAGGCGGCGCTGGCCGCCGGGGACAACGTCGTCGCGACCGCCCGCGACCCCGAACAGGTACGCGACCTCATCGAGAAGCACCCCGACCGCGCCCAGTCCACCGCCCTCGACGTCACCGACCGCGCCCAGGCCGACGCGGCGGTCGCCGCGACCGTCGCGACCTTCGGTCGGCTCGACATCGTCGTCAACAACGCCGGCTACGCCAACGTCAACTCCATCGAGGACTTCCCGGAGGACGACTTCCGGTCTCAGGTCGACACCAACATGTGGGGCGTCATCAACGTCACCCGCGCCGCGCTGCCGGTCCTGCGCGAGCAGGCCTCCGGCCACGTCGTCCAGATCTCGTCCGTCGGCGGCCGCTACAGCGTGCCGGGGATCGGGCCGTACCAGACGGCGAAATGGGCGGTGGAGGGATTCTCCGGCGCGCTGGCCCTGGAGGTGGCGCCGCTGGGGATCCACGTGACGCTGATCGAGCCCGGCGGCGTGCGCACCGACTGGGCCGGATCCTCGATGCGCGTCGCCGATGTGCGGGACGCCTACCGTCCCACCGTCGGCTTCGTGGCCGAGCGGGTGGCCAACGCCGACCCCATCGGCGATCCGGTCAAGGTCGCGAAGGCGATCCTGCACATCACCCGGCTCGACGACCCACCGCTGCGGCTGTTGCTCGGTTCCGACGCCTACATGTTGGCCCGCACGGCCGACGAGGCCAGGATCGCCTCCGACGAGCGATGGAAGGACCTGACGCTCTCCACCGACGCCGACCAGGTCGCGTTGACGGTTGACGGACCGGGCGCAGCCTGACGGCAGCCGCAGCGCCTGGGCAAGCGCTCACCCCTCGCCCAAGCGGGCGGTTAGCAGCGCCTCCGGGTCGCCATACGCCTCCGGCGCGCAGGCGGCGACGACGCCGCCTGCGTCCAGCACCGTCACGTGGTCGGCGATCGCGAGCGCCTCGCGCGCCAGGCGGTCGACGATCAGGACCGTCATGCCGCCGTCGCTGAGGCGGCGGATGTTCTGGAAGACCTCCGACGCGACCGACGGCGCCAGGCCCGACGAGGGCTCGTCCAGCAGCAGGATCTGCGGGCGCGCCGCGAGGGCTTGGGCGATGGCGAGCATCTGCTGCTGGCCGCCCGAGAGAACGCCGGCCGGCTGGGCCGAGCGTGCCTGCAGCACGGGGAAGCCGGAGAGGACTTCGTCGCACAACGCGGCCCGCTCACGTCGCGAGAGCGACAGCGGGAAGGTGCCCAGCACGACGTTCTCCACGATCGTGCGCTCGCGGAAGATCCGCTTGCCCTCGGGCACGTAGGCGATGCCGGCCGCCGCGCGTCGGTGCGCGGGCAGCCGCCCGACATCGCGGCCGTCGAGGGCTATCGTGCCCGCCCGCAGAGGTACCAGTCCGGCGATCGTCGCCAGCAACGTCGTCTTGCCGGCGCCGCTGGGACCCAGGACCAGCTCGATCTCGCCGCGCCGCGGCCGCAGGCTCACCTGGCGCAGGACGGCTCGGTTCCCGTAACCGGACACCACGCGCGAGAGCTCGATCGCGTCCGTTCGATGCGGCCGCGCCTGGGTGGTGTGCGATCTCTCGGCCGGCGCGGAGGGCCGGCCCAGGAAGCTCTCGATCACCACGGGCTCGGCCGCGACCGCTGCCGCGGGGCCACCGGCGATCAGCGTGCCGGCATGCAGCACATACGCGATGTCGGCGACGCCGGCGACGAAGGCGAAGTCATGGTCGATCACGACCACCGTGGCGCCCGCGCCGGCGATCGCGCGGATGATCTCCCCGAGCCGCCGCGTCTGCTCCGCGCTGAGGCCGGCAGCGGGCTCGTCGAGCAGCAGCAGTCGCGGTTGCGCGCACAACGCCCGCGCCAGCTCGACGAGCCGTCGGGCTCCCAGCGACAACGTCGCGGCCTCGTGGTCAGCGACCTCGGCCAGGCCCATGAGGTCGAGGAGGGCCAGCGCCTCGCGCCGATCCGCGTGTCGCGAGCGACGATAGCCCGGCAGACGCAGGACGCAGGACACCAGCCCGCGCGGGTCGCGCGCGAAGCGCCCCGAGGCGACGACGTCCAGCGCCGAGACCCCGCGCGGGATGCTCGGCGTCTGGAACGTGCGGGCAACGCCGCGCCGCGCAATGGCCTGGGCGGACAGGCGCGTGATGTCGGTGCCGCCGAGCCGGACGGCGCCGGGCCCTGCGGTTCTGCCGAACCCGCAGATCAGGTTGAGCAGCGTGGTCTTGCCCGATCCGTTGGAGCCGATCAAGCCGGTGACCTCGCCCGGCCGCGCCGAGAGCGAGACGTCGTCGAGTGCGCGCGCGGTCCCATAGGACTTCGACAGCGAGACGGCGCTCAGTGCCGCGCCGTCCAACGCCTCCGTGAACGCCCCGCCGACCGAGGCCCCGGCGTCGCCGAGCAAGACGCGCGGCGGCCCCCGCCAGCGCCGGCCGAGTCGCGCGGCGGCCGTCTGGCCCAGCCCGCTGAGACCGCCATGGAAGGCGATCGCCGCAACGATGAGCACAGCGCCATAGGCGATCGGCGCGTATCGGTCGAGCGTCAGGGAACCCTCGGGTCCCAGCTGCAGAACGGCAGCCCCCGCGATGGCGCCGTACACGCTGTCTGCTCCGCCGACAATCGACGCCGCGACGACGCCGATCGCCAGCGACAGCCCGAACGCCGACGGCGTCACGACCAGGCTGATGAACCCGAACAGGCACCCGGCCACGCCGGCGGGAAACGCACCGAGGGCGTGGGCGACGAGCCTGATGCGCATCGGCGAGAACCCGAGCGATGCGGCGAGTACCGGCGACTGGCGCAGTGTGCGCAGCACCACCCCGTAACGCGACGTCACGAGGTTGCGATAGATGGCGAACCAGGCGATCGCCACGATCACCGCGATCTCGCACAGCGCGGTGCTGTCGACCGCTTGGCCCACCAGATGCGGTGACGGGATGTCGATGAGCCCGTTGAGCCCGCCGGTCGCCTGCGGGAAGATGGAGGCAAGGTCGGGGATCGTGATGATCAGCAGCAGCGACGTGATCGCCAGTGGCCAACCGCCGATGCGAGTCGCGGCCAGCGCGGCCAGCGCACCCGCCGCTGCCGCGACCATCCCGCCGATCAGCAGCAGCGCGGCGACGTCGTTCCAGACGTGGATCGCCAAAATCATCGTGACGTAGCAGCCCAGTCCGAACGCGAAGACCTGGCCGAACTGCAGCTCGCCGGCGTGGCCGAACGTCAGGTTCAGTCCGCTGACCACCAGCGCCAGCACAACGATGAGCGAGAGCTCACGGATCCAGTACGCGTTGCTGGAGACCAGCGGGAAGACGACGAGCGCCGCGGCGGCGATCGCCGGGGCGGCTGGCGCGAGGCGACCTCCCGGCAGCCATCGCGCGGGCGCAGCCTCCCCCGCCGACGCGCCGGCCGGGCGCTGAGCATCAAACATGACGGGCTGCGCCGACCAGTCGCAGGCCACCGGGACGGGCGGTCAGAGCCGTGACGAGTAGCCCGAACACGGCAAGATCGGTGTAGGCGGCTCCGACGTAGCGGGTGGCCAACGCCGAGACAACGCCGACGAGCAGGCCACCGAGCAACCCGCCCAAGAAATTGCCGTGGCCGCCCAGGGCGATCGCGGCGAAACCGCCGAGTGCCAGGGTGACCGACAACATCGGGGTCGCGTAGGTGATCGGCCCGACGGCGATCGCACTCACCGCTCCGAACGCGCCGGCCGCGGCGAAGCCGGCTAGAGACAGAAGGCCGACGTTGATCCCGCGCAGCGCGGCGGCGTCGCGGTCTTCGGCCACGGCCAGGCAGGCCTGCCCCAGTCGCGTCCGTCGTGACCACAGATGCAGGCCTAGCGCGGAGGCCGTTGCGCCGATCAGCAGGACGATCTGGGCGGGCCGGGCGACGATGCCGAGCGCATGCACCGGTGTCGTCCATGCGGTGAAGGGCACGGCCTTGGGCTCGTATCCCCAACCCGATCCGATCACGCCGACGATCAACGTCGAGAGCCCGATCGTCGTCAGGAGCACGTTGCGCTGCGCATCGACGTCTGCGCTGCGGCGAAGCGGTCGCACGCAGACGAGCTCGCAAAGCGCCCCGAGCACCAGACCCGCGACGGCATCCAAGACGATGACCCCAACCAGCGCGACGTGGTGGACGGTCAACAACTCATAAGTTAGATAGGCCCCGCAAACAATGATCGCGCCGTGGGCGAAGTTGAACACCCCGCTGGGCAACATGCTGATGGTGAACCCGAGCGCCACCGTCGCGTACACGGCACCCAGCACCACCCCGCTCCACAGCGTGACCAGCACCTCAGGGAGCCTGCACCCGACCGTTCACCAACGGGCCGACGGGAATCACGGCATAGTCCTCCGGCGCCCCGAGCACGTTCTCGTGGCTGTCGGCCGTCCAGCCGAGCTTGTGGGTGAGCGTCCGCAGCGGATCCGTCGGCGGGAGGTGCAACATCGCCGCGTTGAGCTTGGCGACGTCGAGCGATCCGCCGGCCTGCGTGACCGCCGTGTTGAAGGTCACAACCGCGTCCCAGCCGGTGCTGGTGACCGAGAGCGGTAGCGCGGTCACCTTGGCGTGCCGGCCCGCCCAGGTGGTCATGGTCCGAAGACCGGGGTTCGGCAGTCGGGCGTCCTGCTCGTAGAGCGGGGCCTCGAAGGCGTCGACCACGTTCGCCGGCGTGGCGAGCTTGGTTATGTCCACGGCGCTGGCGGACGAGTCGAAGACCACGGGCACGTTCCAGTCGAGGTCGGCACGCGCCGTCAGCGCATACTGAGCCGTCCCCAGCCCTTCGGCGTAGATCACCTCTGACCCCGCCCGGTGCAGGGCCTGCAGCTGGGGCCCAAGATCGACGGCGGAGGCCGGGAACGACGCCGTCTTCACCGTCAGGCCTGCCGCCCCGGCGGCGCGCAGGAAGTGCGGGGTCTCAGAGACCGAGAAGGGCGTGGTCTCCTCGAGCAGGCCGACACGCGTGAAGTGCCTGGCCTTGATCCAGTCGACGACGCCCTGCTGCGCAACGCTGGTCGGGTTGGCCAGAGACCAGAAGTTGGGGCATTTGGTCGCAGCGTCGACCCGGCATTGAGCCTGACCGTCGACCAGCCCGATCGCGAAGACGCGGCGCCTCGCGAGGATCGGGATCATCGCCGCCGAGTCCGACGACACCGAGCCCGCCCAAACCATCGTCGGCGTCGAGGAAGCCAGCTCACGGGTCAGGACGGTCGCCGCGGTCGTCGGGTCACCGTTATCGCTGACTGCGTGCACGACGACGCGGTGCCCAGCGATCCCGCCGCGGCTGTTGTAGTACTCGGCGGCCCCCCGTACGCCGGCGAGCTGGACGTCGCCGTAGGCCTTGAGCGGTCCGGTCGTATCACCCACCCACAGGATGGTGATCGGTGAGGTGCTCGCAGCTTCAGCGCCCCTCTCCTTGGAAGACCCGCAGCCCGCTGCCCCGACGGCCACCGCACACGCCACCGCCGCCACCACCACCAAGGCTCGTGCTCTCATGCCGCCACGATAATCGCGCGCCGCAGGTCGGTTCGTAGGGTTTGCCTTACTTGATGACGGGCGCCCTGTCAGCCACCGGCAGCTCCGCGCGCAAGGCCGTGCCGGTCCCGCGGTGGCTCGTGATCGCCAAGGTGCCCTCCGCGGCCGCGACGCGATCGGAGAGACCCATCAGCCCCGTGCCGCGGGCGGGGTCGGCCCCACCTCTCCCATTGTCGGAGATGTCGATGATCAACTTGTCGTCGTTGATCCTCACCCGAACCTCGGTGCTGGTCGCGTCCGCGTGCTTGACCACGTTGGTCAGCGCTTCGGCGACGACGAAGTACGCCGTCGTCTCCGTCGGAGTTGGCAGACCGTCGGCCTCGAACTGGAGGCCCACGGCCATCGGGAGGTCGGCGATCAGCGATTCGAGCCCCGCCCGCAGGCCGCCCTGGTCGAGCGATGCCGGCAGGATGCCGTGCACTAGGTCGCGCAACTCGCTGCTGCCGCGCTCAGCGTGGTAGAGCGCTTCATCGATGTGATCGGCTCCCGACCCGCCCCGGGCGATCGCGTCTCGCGCGAGCTGGAGACCGATGACCGTCTGGACCAGGCGCGCCTGCGCGCCGTCGTGGACGTCACGCTGCAGGCGCCGACGCGTCTCGTCCGCGGTGGCGACCACACGTGCTCTCGACGCGGTCAGCGCGACCTTGTTCTCAGCGTTGGCGATCGCCGCGGCCGCCAGGGCCGCGAACTCCTCGAGCCGCGACTCGCTGTCGTGCGGCAGCTCGGCGCCAGACGTGCTGGTAGTCAGCGTCGCCCAGATCCTTCCGTCGACCGTGACCGGGACGCCGACCGCAGCCCCGACATCGAAGTGCTTCGCGAGCTCGGCCACGCCCGTTCCTGAGTAGGTGGAGACGCGGACCGGTTGCCCCGTTCTGAACACTCGCGCGACGACGCTGTCGCCATCAGGCGCCAGTTTCAGGTTCAACGGCACTGCGCTATTGCAGGCGGCCACGACGGTTCCGACCCCATCGGTATCGAATCGCGTCAGCGCGGCGGCGAGGTTTCCGAACAACCTCGATGTCTCCTTGGCGACCGCGTCAAACACCTCGTCCAGCGGAGCGCTGCGCGCCACGAGCTCTGCCACACGACGCAGCGCCGCCTGCCCATCGGCGAGCGTCGCCAGCTGCCTGCGGGCCTGGCTGTTGGCCAGCGCGGCGGCGACGAGTGCGGCGAACTTCTGCAGGCGCTCCTCCGTGTCGGTCGGCAGGCGAGTCCCCTCGGTCAAGACGCCCAGCATCCCCCACAGCCGGTCATCGACCAGGATCGGGACCGAGACGCTCGAGCCGACGCCGTAGCGATCACGCGTGAACAGTGGTCCTGGTTCGGATCCGTAGTCATCCAGTCGCGCCGGCCGATCGGGGTGGCGCAACATCTGATCGAAGGTCCCCCGGTCATCGGGCGGCACAACGACCGTCGTCCCGGGAGGCACCGGGCCACCGTGGGTGGCAAGGATCGTGAACGTCCGCTCACCTTCGTAGCGCACGAGGGTCGTGGCTTCGTTGCCGACGAGACCGGCCGCCTCGATCGTCACCGTCTCAAACAGCTCTGCCTCGTCTGAGCCGCGCGCCACGAGCTCTGCGACCCGCCGCAATGCGGCCTCTTCATCGGCGAGCCGCTGAACCTCGGCACGCGCCTGGCTGTTGGCCAGCGCGGCCGCCACCAACTCGGCGAACTGCTGCAGGCGACGCTCGGTCCCTTCAGGGAGCCGACGTCGCTCGGTCAACGTCCCGAGCATGCCCCAAAGCCGATCGTCCACGAGGATGGGAACCGACACGCTGGAGCCAACGCCATAGTCCTCGCGGTCGAACAGCGGCCCTGACCCGATCTGATAGTCGTCCCGCCGAGCGGGGCGACGGGTGCGCAGCACCTCCGCCGAGGTGCCATCGTCGTCATCGGGCACGTCGACCCTCAGCCCGACAGGAGCCGGACCGCCGCACGTCGCCACGATCGTGTAGGTGCGCGGGCCGTCGAAGCGCACGAGCGTCGTGCCCTCGTCGTCGATGAGCTGGGCGGCTTCAGCCGCGACCGCGTCAAACAGCTCACTCTCGAGAGCGCCGTGGGCCACGAGCTCGGCGACGCGACGCAGCGCCGATTGCTCGTCGACCAGCCGTCCCAGATCGGCGCGCGCCCGGGCGCGGGAGATCGCGACGGCAGCGATCTCGGCGAATCGCGACAACCGCGTCTCGGCACGGACGGACGGACGCCCGCCCGGCCAGCCGGCGGTCAGGACACCCCAGGGCTCACTGTCGACCACGATCTGCGCCGCGACGGTGAGGCCATCCCCGACATCGCTGCCGGGGCCGGCCGCCACGACCGTGACCTCGTGCCCATCCTGCCCGGAGCGCACGAGGGTCGCCCTCGCGCCGCCGAATTGGGCAGAGACGGCCTCCACGACGGCCCTCAGCGCCTCTTCAGGCGGCGCCTCTTCGGCGGCGAGGACGTTCAGGAGGCGCAGGACGACGCGCTCGTCGCCGTGGTGCGCGACGCCACCGTCCGACAGCAACGCGTCCGTCGACGCCGGCTCGCCGGGCTCTGACGCGCGATACGTGCAGACGTCGACGAGGCGGCCTTCGCGCACTTCGACGATCTGGCAGAACACACGCCGTTCGAGGCTCTCGAACCGCAACTCGCAGACCGCCGTCGTGGGGGTGGCGGCGACGACACGCTCGACCTCGACCACGAGATCTGCCACCGACCAGAGGACCTCGTGGGCATAGGCCATGGTCGCCTCGCGTCCGACGAACACGCGCGAGGTCGTACGGAACGTCACGCGGTCGTCGAGGAGTTCCCGGCAGGCGAAGTCGTCGCGCGCGTTGAACGCCGCGTAGAGCTCCTGCGCGAGTGCCTGCGCATCGTGCACGCTGCCGACCCTGTCAGGGATCGTGTTTCCTGGGCAACCGTTGCCGTCGGTGACCGGCACCGCTCTAGGCGTCGATCAGACGTTGCATGCCCACGCTGAACAGCTCGTTCTTGGCGAGGAACCCGATCGCGCCGGCGCGCAGGGCGGCGTTTCGGTTGCCGGCGCTCGAATCCGATGAGATCACGATCACGCGCATGTCCCCGGGCAGCGCCAAGAGCTGCTGCGTGAGCTCAAAGCCGTTGCCGTCGGGCAGGCCGATGTCGGTCACCACCGTGTGCGGGCGCCGCTCGGCGACCCGCGCCATCGCCTCGGCGACGTTGCCCGCCTCGACGACGTCGTGGCCCCATCCGTGGAGGATCTGGACCATGAGGCCGCGAAAGTCAGGATCGTCCTCGACCACCAGCACGACGACCATCCGTCAGACCACCGAGGGCCTGACACGGCCGGCGACGTAGGTCAGCACCGCACGCACCCGGCGGTGCTCGGTGCCCACCATCCCGAGCTCGAGCTTGCGAAAGATCGCGGTGACGTGCTTCTCAACCGCCGCCTCGCTCACGCACAGTGCCGCCGCGATGCCGGCGTTGGATTTTCCCTCGGCCATCGCGCCTAGAACCGCGTGCTCGCGTGCCGTCAGGCGACCGAGCCGGTCGCCGTGCAGCTCGCGGCGCAGCATGCGGGACACCACCTCGGGGTCCAGCGCGCTTCCTCCGGCGGCGACCCGCTCGATGGCATCGACGAATCCGGCGACATCTCCCACACGCTGCTTGAGGAGATACCCGACGCCGTCGGGCCGCTCGCCGATCAGCTTCATCGCATAGGACGGGTCGTGATATTGGGACAGGACCAACACCCCCATGTCGGGGAACTCGCGACGCATCTCGATCGCGGCGAGCAGCCCGTCCTCTTGACGCCCCGGGGGCATCTGGACGTCGCAGATGGCGACGTGCGGCCGATGGGCGACGACCTTGCGCAGGAGATCGGGGGCATCCCCTGCCTGCGCGACAACATCGATCCCAGCATCGCCCAGGAGGCGAACGATCCCCGCGCGCATGAGCACGTCGTCCTCACCGATGACCACACGCAACGCCGTCAAGGCCGATTCCTTCCGTGAGCCGCGTCCTGAGGGTGAAATCGGGCGCCCGCCGACGGCGACGGGCGTCCGGGCGCCCATCGTCTCAGATCGCCGGACCCCCGACGGTAGGGCTAGCCCGACCGCCCCTCGACACCTCTCGCTGGGCGGGATCCTGAAGATCGCATGGCTGCGCGATGGCGTTCGCGCCCGCCGCTGGGACGCTGACCTCCATGACCTCGCACCGCGATCCGGGAGCCGTGGCGCCCGGACCGACGGTCAGCCTCGACGAGCTGCCGCCCAACTTCTACGCCATCCCCTTCGGCGTCGCCGGCCTCGCCGTGGCCTGGCGCGTGGCCGAGTCGGTTCTGTCCACCCCCGCAGTGATCGCCGACGCGTTGTTCGTGATCGCCGCGGCCTTGTGGATGGTGTTGACCGGCGGCCTGCTCCGTCGCCTCATCCACCGTCCGGCCGAGGTCATGCGACAGCTCGGGGACGCCGTGCTCTCACCGTTCATGGCGCTGCCGGCCATCGTCGCCCTCGTGCTCGCCGGAGGCCTCCTGCCCCACGCGCCTTCGGTGGCCAAGATCGTCGCCTTGACGTTCGTGATCACGGTCGTAGCGCTCGGCGGCTGGCTCACCGGGCAATGGATCGCCGGCGAGCTCGACGTCACCCGGTTTCATCCCGGCTACTTCCTGCCGACGGTGGCCGGTGGGCTGCTGGCGGCCAACGTGACGGCCCTCATGGGTTACCGGACGATCGGCTGGATGACCTTCGGCATCGGCGTGCTCTGCTGGCTGCTCATCGGCCCCATGATCCTGGGTCGCCTGTTCTTCGCGGTGGCCTTGCCGTCAGCGCTGGCGCCCACGCTGGCCATCGAGGTTGCACCGCCGGCGGTCGCCGGCAACGCATACTTCGTCCTGCACCACGGCCCCGATGACACCATCACCTACATCTTGGCTGGCTACTGCGTGCTGATGGTCTTGGTGCAGCTGCGCCTGGTCGGCGTCTACCGCCGGCTTCCCTTCGCCGCGGGGTTCTGGTCGTTCACGTTCTCATACACGGCGGTGGCCACTTACGCGCTGCGGTGGGTGGGACACGCGCACCCCGACGACGAGCGACTCCTGGGCTGGGTGGTCCTCGTGCTCATCTCCTCCCTGGTGCTGGCCATCGCCCTGCGCTCGATCAAGGCGATCGCCGACGGCACGTTCTTTCCCACCGTCGTCGTGACCCCCGGGCGCCACGACTTGGTCCCCAACAGCAAGGAGCTCGTCCTGTGACCCTGTTCGACGGCTTCACCGCGCACGACCTACGAACACCACGCGGACCTGTCCACGCGCTCGTCGGCGGCGACGGCCCACCCTTGCTGCTGCTCCACGGCTATCCGCAGTCACTGGCCATGTGGCGCACGACGGCACCGCTGCTGTCTGCCCGCCACACCGTCGTGGTCGCCGACCTCGCGGGCTACGGCGCCTCGGTTCGCCCCTCGCCGACGCCCGACCACGCGGCGCACAGCAAGCGCGCGATGGCCCGCGACCAGATCGAGGCCATGGCGGCGCTCGGCTTCGACCGCTTCGCCGTCGCCGGCCATGATCGCGGCGGACGGGTGGCCTACCGCATGGCGCTCGACCATCCCGAACGCGTCGAGCGGCTGGCCGTGCTCGACATCGTCCCCACCTCTGACGTCTACCGGCAGCGCGCCCGAGATTTTGCGCGCGGTTACTGGCACTGGGCGTTCCTGGCCCAGCCCGCCCCGCTGCCTGAGCGCCTCATCGGCGCCGACCCGGCGACGTTCTTCGACCTGCACGTGCGCGAGGGGATGGGCCTGGGCCGCGAGCCCAGCCGCTACCCGACCGACGTCATGGCCATCTACCGCAGCGCGCTGGACGATCCGGGGGCGGTACGGGCGATGTGTGAGGACTACCGCGCAGGCGCGTCGATCGACGTCGACCTCGACGAGGCCGACCGCCGCCAGCGTCGCCGGATCACGTGTCCGGTGCTGGTGCTGTGGGCCGCCCATGGCTCGCTCCCCAAGACCTACCGCGATGTCCTGGAGGTCTGGCGCCACTGGGCGCCCGACGCCACCGGCTCTGCCATTGACGCCGCGCACTTCCTGGCCGAAGACCGCCCGGAGGAGGTCGCCGCAGCCCTGCTGGCGTTCACGTCGCAGACCTCGACCGTCGCCTCACCGCCCTTAACACCGTCATGAGGTCCACCACCATGTCGGAACCCGCCCGACGCTCACCGCTCCTCAGCGCATGCTCATGCGCACGTTCATCCAGTGATGCGGAACATCCTCCACCGCATCAAGAAAGAAAGATACCGATCATGAACCCGACGCCCAGCTCGCCGACCGAGCAGCGACCGCCGCTGCCGCCCTTCACCGAAGCATCGGCCCGCCAGAAGGTGCGGCTGGCGGAGGACGGGTGGAACTCCCGCGATCCCGACCGCGTTTCGATGGCCTACAGCCCTGATTCACAGTGGCGTAACCGAGCGGAGTTCGTCGTCGGGCGAGCGGCGATCGTCACGTTCCTCGAACGGAAATGGAGCCGGGAGCTCGACTACCGGCTGATCAAGGAGCTATGGGCCTTCACGTCCCACCGCATCGCCGTCCGCTTCGCCTACGAATCGCACGATGACTCCGGTACCTGGTTTCGGTCCTACGGCAACGAGAACTGGGAGTTCGGCGACGACGGCCTCATGGTCAGACGCCTGGCCTGCATCAACGACCTCCCGATCGCGGCCGGTGATCGGTCGATGTTCTGGCCGCTCGGGCGCCGCCCCGACGACCATCCGGGCCTGACCGACCTCGGCCACTAGCGACGACCTCCAGGCAGAGGGCGCCCATCGCCCGTGGGGCGGCGGCCGAAAGGACCCAAGATGAGCAGGCACTACGGCAACATCGCGTTCACCGAGCGCGTGCGCGACGCCCAGACGCACTACGGCAGCCGGGCGATCTACGCGCGCGGCGAGGCCCGCGCCGGCCGCGCGCCGGGGTCTGACGCGCTGACCGCGACCGAACTGGCGTTTCTCGCCGAGCGCGACGGCTTCTACCTGGCCACGGTGAGTGAGACCGGCTGGCCGTACGTGCAGTTCCGCGGCGGACCCGCGGGGTTCGTCCGAGTGCTGGACGACCACACGCTCGCATGGGCCGACTTCCGCGGCAACCTCCAGTACATCAGCACCGGCAACGTCGCCGGCGACGATCGGGTCGCCCTGTTCTTCATGGACTACGCCCACCGACGTCGGCTCAAGCTGTTCGGCCGAGCGAGCGTGATCGAGGTCCAGGACGACCCCGATCTTGCTCGGCGCCTCGCGGTCGCCGACTACGACGCCGACGTCGAGCGCGCCGTGCTCGTCGCCGTCGAAGCCTACGATTGGAACTGCCCTCAGCACATCACCCAGCGCTTCACCATCGCCGAGCTCGACGCGGTGCACGCCCAGGTGGACGCCTGATGCAAGGAGTGCCACCCCGCCAGGCCGGCGGCCAGGACCTTCGACGGGCACCGTCCGTGACGCCCTCACGGGCGAACGTTTCGTCGCAGGCCCTCATTGCGACCAGCGCGGCCGGTTACGGTGGCGCCATGGTCGCGCAACTGCGAGGCCGCGAGCTCGAGCTCCGCGCCGTCGAGCAGGGCCTGGCCGACCTTGCGGACGGGCGTGGGTCGGTGATCCTCGTCGCGGGAGGCCCGGGCGCCGGCAAGACCAGCCTGCTGGCCCGGGCGACGGAACTGGCCGCAGGGGCGGGGGTGCCCGTTTTCCACGGCGCCGGCGATCCAGCGGCAGAGATGATGCCCTATAGCCCCCTGCTCGACGCGCTGCTCAACGCGGCTGAGCCGTTGTTGGACGGCACCACGTTGCGGTCCATTGCCGGGCTGCCCGACCATCGCTTCTGGCTGATGCAGGAGCTGCAGGACCGTCTTGAGCAGGCGGCGCTGCAACGTCCGCTCGTCATGGTCGTCGACGACGTCCAATGGGCTGACGCCGCCACGAAGCTGGCACTGCGCACGCTGCCCGGCCGCCTCGCTACGCACGCGATCCTCTGGCTGCTGGCCGTCCGTCCCGGCGGCGAGGACGTCACCGTCGGCCACCTCCAAGCGTCCGGCGCCCAGACGCTGGCGCTTGGTGCGCTGGACCCGGGCGCCGTCGCCGAAGTCGCCGCCGACGTGCTGGGCGGCGTCGCTGACGACGAGATCATGAGCCTGACCCGCGACATCGAGACGAGCCCGTTCCTGCTCATCGAGTTGCTCCGCGGCCTACGCGACGAGGGTCAGGTCATCGTCGAAGACGGCCGCGCCAGCCTGGTCGACCACCGGCTGCCGCGGCGTTTTCGCGACACCGTCGTCCAGCGGGTGCTCGATCTCTCCGACGGCGCCCGCGAGTTGATCCAGATGGCCTCGGTGCTCGGACGACAGTTCTCGATCGAGCAGGTGGCGCTCGTCCTCGAACGTTCTGTGCTCACGCTGCGTGCCCCCTTGCAGGAGGCGCTCGCGGCCGGCCTACTCGTCGAGCACGCCGGCGCGCTGAGCTTTCGCCACGATCTCGTCCGCGAGGCCGTCGACGCGGAGTTCCCACCCGGCCTGCGCACTGCGGTCCGCCGCCGCGCTGTACGGCTACTCATGGAGTACGGCGCGCCGGCGACGGAGATCGCCGTGCTGTTGGCCGACGTCGCCGAACCGGGCGATCGCGCAGCGGTCGGTGTCCTGCGCCAAGCCGCCGTGGATCTCTCGGCCACGGCTCCGGCCATGGCCGCCACGCTGGCGAGCCGGGCGCTGGAGCTCGCGCCCGCCGAGGACCCTGAACGGCCGGGGCTCATGGCTGACACGATCCCGCTGCTGTTCATGGCCGGCCGCAGCTCCGAGGCCCGGGCATTCGCCGACTCCGCGCTGCGCGGCCTGCTGAGCCCGGAGCATGAGGCGCGCGTTCGACTGCGCCTGGGCCAGATCTGCGTGCAATCCTCCCTGGCCGACGTCGGGCGCCAGTGCCGTCTGGCCCTCGCCCTTGCCGACGTGCCGCCCTCGCTGCGGCTCCAGCTGCGGCTCGTGCTCACCCTGGGATGCCTGCTCAACGGCGACATCGAAGACGGCCTCGCCGCGGTCGAGGACGACCTGGCCGCGGCGCGTGACGCCGGCGACGTCGGCGCCGAGCGCGCCGCCCTCTACAACTGGTCGCTGGCGAGTTTCTACCGCCACCGCTACCAGGATGCGCTCGACTACGCCGAGGCGCGCCTCTCCCTCGTGGCCGACGAACGCGACGGCCAGCGGCTGCTCGCGCCGGGGGGCACCGCCGCCGACATGTGGGGCTCATGGCTGCGCGGCCTCATCGGGCAGATCGACGAGGCGCTCCCACGACTCGAAGCAGGCCTGCGTACCGCCCAGCGCGAGGGTCGCGTCGCCGACACGCGGTGGTGGCTCAGCAGCCGCTGCCGGACCCTCTTGTCGGCGGGCCGCCTGTCTGACGCGCGCGCCGATGCTGAGACGGTCCTCGAGTTGTTCGACGATCTCGACGGAGGGCAATCGGCGACCAAGAACGCTCGCTACGTCCTCGCTGCAGTCGCGCTCTACACCGGCGATCAGGCCGCTCTGCGCGTCGCGGCCCGCGACGCCGCCGGCATGCGCGCCGACGACTCGCCCAACCTCCAGCGCAGCGGCATCTGGATCGAGGCTCTCCTAGCCGACGCCGCCGGACGGCCCGCCGAGGCCATCGACCTGTTGGCCGAGACGGTGGCCGACCTCGGCCACGCTGAGCCTGCCTTTGTCTCGCCCCAGGACTACGGCGACGTTCTCACGCTGCTGCGGATAGCGCTGCGCGCCGGACGGGCGGACGTGGCCCGGCTCGCCGTCGTCGAGCTCGAGCGCCGCGCCTCCGCGAACCCCGGCTTCGCGCTGCAGACCCTCCAGGCGAACCATGGCCGCGGCCTGCTCGAGCAGGACCCCGGCGCGATGCGTGCTTCGGTCGAATCGGTCGGACACCATCCGAGCCCCATCGGCCAAGCCCGGATCCTCGAAGACGCGGCGACGGTACTGGCCCCTCACAACCGTGAGGAGGCAATCGCCCAGTTCGACGCCGCACACCAGCGCTATGACACGGCCGGAGCCGCCCACGACTCAGCGCGGGTGCGGCGCGCGCTGCGCGACCTCGGCGTCCGGCGCCCGCGGCCACAGACCGCCGGCCCGCTCAAGGGTTGGAACGCGCTCACCGACGCAGAACTCGCCGTCGTCGAAGTCGTCGCCGAGGGCGCCACCAACCGGCAGACGGCCGAGCGCCTGTACCTCTCCCCTCACACCGTCAGCTCGCATCTGCGTCATGCCTTCGAGAAGCTCGGCATCCGGTCCCGAGTTGAACTCGCCGTGCTCTGGCTCCAACGCGACGCGGACGACGCGTCGGACGCCGACCCGGCGGCCTAGCGACTCAGTCGCGGCCCACGGGCAGCCCGCCGACGCTGGGACCAGAAGATCGCAGGATCATGGGATGGGCGCTGGTCGAGGGCCTGCGATCGTGCCGCTCGTGACCCCCGCGCCGAAGGCAACGCCGCCACGTATGTCTGCCGAGTTCCGCAGCTCTGTCGGCGCCCGTCTCGCGCTTCTTTCATCGCGCGCGCGAGAAGCGGTCGAGGCGGCATCCGTGCTCGCGCCTCACATCAGCGCAGACATCCTGGCCGGCGTGCTCGACCGCTCGACGACGTCCGCCCGACTGGCGCTGCTGGACGCCGTCGATGCCGAGCTGCTCGTCGAGCGTCACGGCGCCCTGGCGTTCCGCCACGATCTCATCCGGGATGCCGTCAGCGAGACCGTCCCTGCGCCGCGACGGCGCAACCTACGACGTCGTGCGGCGGCGATGATGACGGAGCAAGGCGTTCCGGCGGCGCAGGTGGCGATGCTTCTGCTCGACACCGCAGGGCCGGGCGACAGGATGGCCATGGACGTCCTGCGCCGAGCCGCAGCGGAGCTCGCCGCGACAGCGCCTGCTACTGCCGCAACGCTCATCCGGCGCGCGCTCGAGATCAGCCCTCCCCAGGACCCCGATCGGGCGTCGATGGTGATGGAGTGCATCACCCTGCTGTTCCAGGCCGGACGGCTCGCGGAGGCCCGAGCGCTCGCCGACACGGGCCTCGACGGGCTCGTCGATGAAGACGTCGAAGCGACCTTCCGCCTCCACCTCGCGCTGGTGTGCGCCCAGTTCGCACTGACAGAGGTTGCGGCGCAGTGCGATCGCGCACTGGAGCTTTCGGGTGCCTCGCCACCGGTTCGGCTGCACCTGCGAATCATGCGCACCTTCGGCGCCCTGCTGGAGGGCGACTTCGCCGGCGCCGCGGCGGCGGTCGACGATGACCTGTCGGCCGCCCGTGCCGCCGGTGACCGCATGGCTGAGGTCTTGGCGTTGAACAACGCCTCGACGGTGGCCTTCCACCGCCAGCGCTACGGCGAAGCGGTCGCGCAAGCCGACGGAGCGGCAGGGCTCGCCTCAACTCTCGGGCCCGGACCTCACCGCCTCTGGCCGGACATCTGGACGGCATGGGTGCGCGCGGCGATCGGGCAGACGGACGAGGCCCTGGCCATCGTCGACGCCGCCCTGGCCACTGCGCAGCGTGAGTCCCGCGACCCCGACACACGGTGGTGGTCGATGTGTCGTGCCCGGGTCCTGTTGTCTGCGGGTCGCCTGGCCGACGCTCGCGCTGAGGCGGAAGCTGTGCTGGAGACCGTCGACACTCTGGGGCTCGGCAAGCCGGCCCGCAACAGCTCCGCCTACACGCTGGCCAGCGTTGCGTTGCGCACGGGCGAACCGAACGCGCTTCGTACGGCGGCATCGCTTGCCGACTGGATGACAAGCCAAGATGCGACGACGATGAAGCGCAGCGGCGCGTGGACGGCCGCTCTGGTGGCTGACGCCGAGGGTGACGTCGACCGGGCGATGGACCTCCTGGAAGAGACCTTCGCGGCCCTCGGGACGCCGGCGCCGATCTTCTCCACGCCTCAGGACGCGTGCGACGTGCTCGTCCTCATGCGCATGGCCATTCGCGCCGGGCGCCACGACCACGCCGCCGGCGTGATGCATGAGATCCGCCGTCGCGCGGACCTCAACCCCGACCTCCCGCTGGCGCTCGAGATTGCTCGCCACGCACAAGGGCTGCTGGATTGCGACGGCGACGCGATGCGGCGGTCGGTGACCGTTATCGAAGTGTTCCCAGGCCCGGTGGCCCGGTCACAAGTGCTCGAAGATTGCGCAGAAATTCTGATTGACGGGCACCGTGCAGAAGCTATCGCCCAGCTCGACCAAGCGGTGAGGTGGTATGACGCTGCTGGCGCGCGGCACGACGCGCTGCGCCTGGAGCGACGGCTCCGCGACCTTGGTGTCCGTCGGCTGCAATCGGCGCCCAGCGGGCCCGCGGTCGTGTGGGCGTCGCTGACCGCGTCAGAGCTGGCGGTGGTGCGCCTCGTGGCCGACGGCGCGACCGACCGCGAAGCGGGCGAGCAGCTCGCGCTCTCGACGCAGTCCATCAGCGCGCATCTTCGCCGAGCGCTCAACAAGCTCGAGATCGACTCCCGCGCCGAGCTCGCGGCGTCGTACTCGCGGCACATCGCCGCGGCACAGTAACCACTCAGCGTCCGCAGCCGGCCGCGCGGCTGGTCAAGCCACCTGGCGCCGATCGCCGGAGGTCGCCACGCGATCGCCGAACAGCATGGCCAACTCAACGCGCGAATGGATTCCGAGCTTCTCGAAGGTGTGCCGCAGATGGGTGCTGACCGTGTGCTGCGAGAGGAACAGCCGCTGCGCCGCCTCCCGATTGGTGCAGCCGCGGGCGATCAGCTCGGCCACCACGACTTCAGCCTCGGTCAGCCCCCACGGGGAGACCGCCCGGCTGGCCCGCTGGCGACGGATGCCAAGCTCGCGCAGCTTCTGCCGGACTCGGTGGGCGTCGCCTTCAGCCCCGGCCGCGAGGTGAAGCTCGAGCGCACGGTCGAGGAACGTCACGGCCTCATCGGGCTCGCCGTCGCGGAAGACCCATGCGGCGTCCTCCAGGACCTCTGCGCCGAGCAGCGGGCTCGGCATGTCGGGGACGGCGTCGATCGAGGCACGCAGGCCCGAGATGTCACGCACGAGCAGCGCACGGGCATGGCTGGCCGTTGTCTGCAGCCATGGAGACCCTGGGTTTCGGCGCGCCTGGCGCTCGCACTCAGCCACCACCGTCTCGGCGCGATCGAGGGCGCCCGCACGCGACAAGATCCGCATGGCGATGAACGCGTCATCGGGGCTCTCGTGGTCGACCCGAGCGCCGCCCGGCGCCAACAGGGTCTCGTCTAGGAACTCGACCGCCGCACCCTGGTCGCCCTGAGCGTCGACCGCCTGCGCCATGAGCCAGCGTCCGGCCCTTCGAGCCGCGGGCGTGTCGGCCGCCATCAGCGCGGTGGCCGTACGTGACGCTACGCGGGCGCCGTCCGGACCACCGCCATGAAGCGCCGCGCGACCCATGGTGTAGCGCGCCGCCTCGGCGACGCCGCCTGCGTCGCCCGCGCCCTCGAGCATCTCGAGAACCGCCTCGGCCTCTCGGCAGGCGTCCTGCGGGCGACCGCAGGCCAGAAGTGCCCGAGCCCGCGTCGCCATCCACGATCGAAGGTCGTGCGTGCGCCCGTCACGACGTGCGACATCGACCCCGTCGTCGGTCACCTCAAGCGCCTCGTGCACCTCGCCGACCACAGCCCGCACCCGGGCCCCCCATAGCTCGGCCGCGTTGCGGCTGGCGAAGAACAGAGTCTGAGCGGCCGGCTCGGCGCCCGCTCCGGTAGCGCGAGCGCGGTTGGCGTAGGACAATGCCTCGCCGAAGTCCCGGCGTAGATATGCCGCGACGCACGAGCCCAGCAGTGCCGCGCGCTCCGTCGCCGGATCCGAAGAGGACAATCCCTCGACCAGCGCCTCGTCGAGACCTTCACTCGCCGCGTTGCCGCTGAGCATAAGGCCGACGCTCAACACGATCCTCAGCCTCAGGCGCAGATCTCGCGGCAACCCGGGTAGCGCAAGGGCCGACCGTGCGTGCTGGGCAGCGCTCCTCTGATCATCATCCAGGTCCAGCTGGGCCAGACCCAAGTGCAGGATCGCCAAGTGCTCGGGCGTCGTTGCTCGCTCCAACGCAGCGCGACCCAGGGCGCGCGCCTCGCCGG
>JAOPZG010000577.1 GCA_025964215.1 Conexibacter sp. | reverse complement strand
GATGCGACCGCGCCCGCCGACGTCGCCGACGGCGTCACCCACCGCGAGGCGCCGCTGGCCGAGGCGCAGCCGTCGCTCAAGCCGGTCCACGAGCTCTCCTGGCAGCGCGACGGCCTCCACCTGCGGCTGACCGCGCAGGGCCCGTGGGCGCTCGGCGCGCTGCTCTCGATCGTCCAGAGCGTGCGCTGAGCCGGGACGGGCGGCGCGGCGCGCGACGCCCCGTCCGCATAGGCTCCCGGCCATGGCCCAGACGACCGGACCGGACCGCAACCTCGCGCTGGAGCTCGTGCGCACGACCGAGGCGGCCGCCCTCGCCGCCGCGCGGATGGTGGGGCTCGGCGACAAGATCGGCGCCGACCAGGCCGCGGTGGACGCGATGCGCCTGGTGCTCGGCACGGTCTCGATGGACGGCATCGTCGTCATCGGCGAGGGCGAGAAGGACGAGGCGCCGATGCTCTACAACGGCGAGCACATCGGCGACGGCTCGCCGCCGCAGGTCGACATCGCCGTCGACCCGCTCGAGGGCACGACGCTCGCCGCCAAGGGCATGCCGAGCGCGCTCGCGGTGATCGCGCTCTCCGAGCGCGGGACGATGTTCAACCCGGGCCCGATCGTCTACATGGAGAAGCTGGCCGGCGCCGACGACATCGCCGACCTGCTCGACCTCGACCGCCCGCTGACCAAGACCATCGAGCTGGTCGCCGAGCGCCGCGGCGTCGAGATCGGCGACATCATGATCGTCTCCCTCGAGCGCGACCGCCACACCGAGACGCTGAACGCGGTCCGCGAGCTCGGCGCCCGCGTCCGGCTGATCCAGCACGGCGACGTCAGCGCCGCGATGCTCGCGGTCTCCGAGCGCTCGCCGGTCGACCTGCTCTGGGGGATCGGCGGGACGCCCGAGGGGGTCATCTCCGCCGCGGCGATCAAGTCGCTCGGCGGCGGCCTCGTCGGCAAGCTCTGGCCGCGCGACGACACCGAGCGCGAGGCCGCGATCGCCGAGGGCTACGACCTGGGCAAGCAGCTCACGCAGGACGACCTCGTCAAGGGCGACGACTGCTTCTTCGCCGCCACCGGCGTCACCGACGGCGACATGCTCCAGGGCGTCCGCTACCAGGGCGCGCGCAGCGCGACGACCGAGTCCCTGGTCATGCGCTCGCGCTCGGGCACGGTCCGCCGGATCCACGCCCGCCACGACCGCACGAAGCTCCGCGCGCTCGTCTCCGGCCGCTACGGGTGAAGGTTCAGCGGCCGCGCGAGCGAGCCGCTAGGCGAGTTCGCGCCCGGAATCCGAGCCGCCAGGCGAGGATTCCGCGCGCTCGCGCTCCGGCGCGGGCGTGTCCTCCGCGTCCGGCACGCGGTACTTGCCGGTGATCGACTCCTCGAGGTCGCGGCGCGCGAGCCGGCGCAGGAAGCCGTGCGTGACGATCACGTGGATCCGCGACTGCGTGTTGGAGTACAGCAACCGCCCGAGCCGCGAGGCGATCGCCGGATAGAAGTTCGCGACCTCGACCTCGACGTGGATCCGCTCCTGGCCCTCGACGTCGCAGGCCATCCGGCGCACGTCGATCTCCAGGTAGCCGTCGCGCCCGCGGCCGCTCGCCGCGACGAGCAGGCCGCGGTCGATCCGCCAGCGCACGATGCCGCGGTCGGCCTCGACCTCGTACTCCGGCGCCTTGAAGGTCAGCAGCCGCAGCGGCTTGAAGAGCAGGCAGACGTAGCGCTCGTCGTCGGTGTAGTACACGCGGATCAGCCCGAGCGTCACGTGCGTGAGGAACGACCAGTAGGTGCGCGCGAGGCGCTCCAGCGTCTCGGTCGTCCACAGCTCGCCGAAGAGCTCGTCGGAGAGGACGATCTCGGCGCCCTGGATCGAGCGGACCGCGCCGTCGCCGTCGATCTTGGTGTCGTCGGTCGGCGTGCGGACCGTGACGCCCTGGATCCGGTGCGGGCCGTCGAGCAGCTGGCGCAGGAGCGCGAAGGCGGCCGCGGCGAGCACCACGACGAGGACCAGTGGGGCGATCATCGTCGCTCCAAGTTACCCGGCCAAGGCGGCGCGCACCGCGTCGTCGAAGCCCAGCGGCGCGTCGTTGAGCCCGTCCGGCGGCGGCTCGCGCACGACGGTCTCGGTGCTCAGGCCCTCGACCAGCGGCTTGACCAGGCTGAGCTGCACCGGCGTGATGAGCGCGACCCAGTAGGAGGAGAGCCTCGGCGTGAAGAGCGGGACCGGGAGCAGCAGCGGCTGGCGGCGGCCCTCGACGGCGGCGAAGCGGCGCAGCATCTCGCGGTAGGTCAGGACGTCGGCGCCGCCGAGCTGGACCTCCTGCGGCGCGTCGTCGCGGACCGCGAGCGCGGCGAGCGTCGCGACGACGTCCTCGATCGCCACCGGTTGGCTGCGGGTCTGCAACCACTTCGGGGTGATCATCACCGGGAGGTGCCTCACCAGTCCGCTCAGCATCTGGAACGAGGCGCTGCCGGCGCCGACGATCATCGCGGCGCGGACGTGGACGAGCTCGTCGACCTCCTCGGCCAGGACCTCGGCGACCTCCAGGCGGCTGCGCAGGTGCTCGGACTCCGCGTCGTCGCCCGAGCCCTCCAGGCCGCCGAGGTAGATCGTGCGGGCGACGCCGGCCCGCGCCATCGCGGCGCCGAAGGTCTTGGCGGCGCGGCGATCGCGCGCGGCGAAGTCCTCGTCGCCGTCGCCGCCGCCCATCGAGTGGACGAGGTAGTAGGCGACGTCGGCGCCGGCGGCGGCCTCCGCGAGCCCGTCGCCGCTGAGCACGTCGCCCTTGACGAGCTCGGCGCCGTCGGGCAGGTCGGCGTGGTCGGGGGTGCGGACGACGCAGCGCACGGTGTGGCCCGCGTCGAGCAGCGCGGGCAGCAGCTGGCCGCCCACGTAGCCGGTGGCGCCGGTCAGGACGATGGTCTTGGGGGAGGTGGGAAGCGGAGCGGGCACGCGACGGGTACGGACCGGATTCGCCACGCGATGAACTTCGTGACGTCGGGGGGCGTACCCCATCCGGATGCAGGGAACGCTCAACACGCCGTTGAACCTGCTTTGCGGATGCCGACCAAGGACCGCCCGAGGCACATGAGCACCGACCTAGCCATCAAGGACGTCGCGGAGCGGACCGGCATCGCCGCCGGCACGATCCGCATGTGGGAGCAGCGCTACGGCTTCCCGGCGCCCGGCCGCACGCCCTCGGGCTACCGGCGCTACACCGAGGAGGACGTCGACGCGCTGCGCAAGGTGCTCGCGCTGCGCCACCGCGGCCTGTCGGTCCCCGCCGCGATCTCGCGCGCGCAGGACGCGGGCGCGACCTCCGACCACCCCTCGATCTACGCCGCGGTCGCCGCGCAGGACTCTGGCGCCCGGCCGCTGATCCTGAAGAAGGCGACGCTCGTCGCGCTCTCGAAGGCGATCGAGCACGAGGCGCTCGCGCTCGCCGCCGCGCCGGTCGTCTTCGGCGCGTTCCAGGAGGAGCGCTTCTACCGGCGCGTCGAGCGCCGCTACCGCCGGCTCGCGCTGCACGCCGACGCGGCCGCGGTCTTCGCCGACTTCCCGGGCGGGCTCCGCCATCCCGACGGCGCCCCGGCCGAGATCCCGATCGCCACCGACGACGCGCTCGGCAACGAGTGGGCCGTGATCGTCGACGCGCCCGGCTACGCGGCGTGCCTGCTGGCGTGGGAGCAGCCGGGCGTGACCGTGCCCGGCGGCCCGGACGACGCGCAGCGGCGCTTCGAGGCGATCTGGACGATCGACCCGGAGGCCACGCGCCGCGCCGCGCAGGTCGCCGCGCGGCTGGCCGGGCGCGCCGATCCGGACTTCGGCGAGCGCTTGGAGGAGCTGCTGACCGACCGGCCGCTCGCGCTCGAGGAGCCGGCGC
This sequence comes from Conexibacter sp., assembly GCA_025964215.1. Classification (GTDB taxonomy): domain Bacteria; phylum Actinomycetota; class Thermoleophilia; order Solirubrobacterales; family Solirubrobacteraceae; genus Baekduia. The sequence continues at coordinate 803 of JAOPZG010000577.1, read as the reverse complement.
CGGCCCTCACCGCGCTGACCAACCGGATGGTCGCCTACCTCGAGGCCGCGGGCGACTGAGCCCTAGACGGGCTCGAGCACGACCTCGGTGCCGGCGGCCAGCTCGCCGTCGCCGCGCGGGATGATCGCGAGCGCCTCGGCGCCGAGCAGCGACGAGAGGATGTGCGAGTCCTGGCGGCCGGTCGGCTCGACGCTGCCGTCGGGACGGCGCTGGATGCGGATGCACTCGTCGCGGCCGGGGTTCTGCGGGACCGCGACGGCGAGGCGCGCGCGCGTGCGGGGGACGGTGGCGTCGGCGCCCTGGAGCGCGTTGAGCGCGGGCCGGGCGAAGAGCAGGAACGTGACGTAGGCCGAGACCGGGTTGCCGGGAAGGCCGAAGACGAGCTTGCCGTCGCGCTCGCCGAGCCAGGTCGGCTTGCCGGGGCGCAGCGCGACGCGCCAGAGCAGCTCGCGGACGCCGAGCGCGGCCAGGGCGGGCTTGACGTGGTCGTGCGGGCCGACGGAGACGCCGCCGGCGAGGACGAGGACGTCGGCGGCCTCGAGCGCCTCGGCGATCACCTCGCGGGTGGCCTGCGCGTCGTCGACGACGTGGCCGCGGCCGATGACCTCGGCGCCGGAGCGAGCGGCGAGCGCGGCGAGCGTCGGGCCGTTGGAGTCGTGGATCTGGCCGGTGCGCAGCGGCGCGCCGGCCTCGATCAGCTCGTCGCCGGTGGTGACGACGGCGAGCCGCGGGCGTGGCGAGGCGAGGACCGCCATGCGGCCGGCGCCGATCGCGATGCCGAGCTCGGCGGGCCCGATCCGCGT
>JAOPZG010000315.1 GCA_025964215.1 Conexibacter sp. | reverse complement strand
CCGCCGCCCGCGCCGGCCGCGCCCAGGACGCGCTCGACGCGCTCTCCAGCTTTCGCCTGCTCTGCGCGCACCGCCGCGGCCCGCACGGCGTCTCGACCTGGATGCCGCAGGTCGAGCGCTGGCTGATGGCGGAGATCGACGCCGCCGGCGGCCGCGCGCGCGACTACCCCGGCCGCCCGCTGCTGATCACCGCCAACGACTATGACCTGAACCTCTTCAACGGCGACACCGGCGTCGTCGTCGCCGAGGAGGACGGCCGGCTGATGGCCGCCTTCGAGCGCCGCGGCGGCGTCGCGCTCGTGCGCCCCAACCAGCTCGGCGCCGTCGACACCGTCTACGCGATGACCGTCCACAAGAGCCAGGGCTCGCAGTTCCGGACCGCGGCGGTGATCGTCCCGCCCGCCGCCTCGCGGATCCTCACGCGCGAGCTGCTCTACACCGCGGTCACCCGCGCGCGCGAGCGCCTGATCGTCGTCGGCGCCGAGGACGCGATCCGCGCCGCGGTCGCGCGGCCGGCGGCGCGCGCGTCCGGCCTGCGCAAGCGCCTCGAAGCAGTCGAGCGCTAAGCGCCACTCACCACGGCGCGCGCGCCAGCGCCGCGCCCACGTCCGCCGCCGGCATCGGCCGCGCGAAGAGGTACCCCTGCGCCTGGTCGCAGCCGAGGTCGCGCAGGCGCTGGAGCTGCGTCGGCGTCTCGACGCCCTCGGCGATCGAGCGCAGGCCGAGGTTCGACGCGAGGTCGATCACGGCGGCGACGATGCGGTCGTCCTCGTGGTCGGTGCCGACGCCGGTGACGAACGTCCGGTCGATCTTCACGAAGGTCAGCGGCAGCCGCCGCAGGTGGGTCAGCGAGGCGTAGCCGGTGCCGAAGTCGTCGAGGCCGATCTCCACGCCGAGGTCTCGCAGCTGCCCGAGCTGCCGGAGGATCTCCGGGCGCAGGTCCATGATCGCCGTCTCGGTCAGCTCGAGGTGCAGCCGCGCCGGCGTCAGCGCCCCGTGGCGGAGCGCCTCCTGGACGAGCGTGACGAGGTCGCTTGCCTCGAACTGGCGCGAGGAGAGGTTCACCGCGACGGTCAGCCCGCGCTCCCCGGCCGCCGGCGCCGGCCAGCCGCCGGCCGCGTCGCACGCCATCCTCAGCATGCGCGTGCCGAGCGGCTTGATCAGCCCGGTCTCCTCGGCGATCGGCACGAACGCCGCCGGCGAGACGATCGAGCCGTCCTCCGCGGCCGTGATCCGGACGAGCGCCTCGAAGCCGGCGATCGTCCCGCTCGCGAGGTCGACGATCGGCTGGTAGTGGGCGAGCACGCGCTCCTGCGCGAGCGCCGCCTCGAGCATCTGCTGCGCGACGAAGCGCTGGTGGACCTGCCGGCCGAGGGCCTCGTCGAAGACCTCGGTGCGCCCGCCGCCGAGCGACTTGGCGTGGTACATCGCCGCGTCGGCCTCGTTGAGCATCGTCTCGGCCGTCGTCGCGCCGCGCGCCCAGACCGAGACGCCGATCGACGCGCCGACGGCCTCGCCGCCCGTGCCGAGCACGTCGATCAGCCGCCGGCTGAGCTCGAAGGCGTACACGTTGCTCTCGAGCTCGGGGGCGAGGATGACGAACTCGTCGCCGCCGATGCGGGCGACGGTGTCCATCGGCCGCACCGCGCCGCTCAGGCGCGCGGCGACCGTGCTCAGCACGGCATCGCCCGCCGAGTGCCCGCGCGTGTCGTTGACCTGCTTGAAGCGGTCCAGGTCGACGAACAGCACCGCGATCGAGCGGCCCGAGCGCGACGCCTGCGCCAGCGACTGGTCGATCCGGTCGACGAGCAGCGCGCGGTTGGGCAGGCCGGTGAGCGCGTCGTGCGTCGCCTGCTGGGTCAGCGCGGCCTGCGCGGCCTGGAGGGCGGTCAGGCGCTGGTCCTGCGCCTCGAGCAGCCGGGCGATCTCGCGCTCCTGCTCCTTGTGGGCGCTCAGGTCGGCGAAGGTGATGCAGATCAGCCGGTCGCCGTCGACGTCGAGCGGGGAGGTGCCGGCGAGGACCGGGACCGTCGCGCCCGCGCCGGTGCGCAGCTCGAGCTCGAGCGTCGCGCCGAGGCCGTCGGCGCCGAGGAGGTCCTCAAGCGCGAGCGGGAGCTCCTGGGCCAGGAGCGACGCGAGCGGCGCGCCGACGATCACCTCGGCCGGGAGCGCGAGCAGCTCGCTGAGCCGGCGGTTGGCGAACAGGACGAGGCCGCTGGGGGAGAGCGTCACGGCGCCGTCGCGCATGTTCTCCACGAACATCCGGTACGGCCGATCGGCGGTCGTGAGCGCGAAGACCTGCTGACCGTCGTCGCCGTCGGAGATCACGAACGCGTCGACCTCGCCCGCGCCGATCGCGCGCAGCGTGTCGGCGGCCTCGGACTCGGCCATCCGCGCGAGCGCGCTCGACGGCGTCGCGGGCGCCTCGTCCGCCGCGTACGCGTCGCGGACGAACGCGCCGAGCTCGCGCTCCGGGTTGACGGGACCGCCCGGGAAGCGGGCGATGTGGAGCGGTGGCCGGCGGCGCGTCATCGGCCTCGGCTCGGCTCGCTCGGAGGGGCGGGGCGGCGCAGGAGGTCGAGCACGGTCAGGACCTTCTGGGTGTCGGAGAGGTCGCCGACGATCCGCCGCGCCGGCAGCGGGTGGTCGCGGACGAGCGCCGGGGCGGCGAGCACGCCGCTGCGCAGGAACGCGGCCGGCTCGTCGTTGACGTCGACGATCAGCAGCCGGTGGCGCCCGGCGAGGTGGAGGTCGAGGAGCGCGCGCGCGTCGGCGATCGCGCGGGCGGAGCGGTCCGACGCGCCGTTGACGTACAACGTGAGCTCGTACTCGCGGCGCTGCTCGACCGTCGTCATGCGCGGCGATCGGGCCGGATGCTCAGGCCCACGAGCACGCGCTCGGTGTTGGAGAGGTCGCCGATGATCTTGCGCAGCGGCGCCGGGAGCCGGCGCACGAGCGTCGGGATCGCGAGGATGTCGTCCTGGCGCGCGAGCGAGGGCTGCTCGACCAGGTCGACGATCTCGATCGCGTAGCGGCCGGAGAGGTGCTCCTCGCACAAGTCCTTCAGGTTGCTCAGCGCGCGCAGCGACTTCGGCGACTGGCCGGCGACGTAGAGCCGCAGGTCCCAGTGCTCGCGCTCGGGCGGCGCCGGCGGCGCCTCGGTCGCGTCGACGAGCCTCATGCCGCGCCCCGGTCGCGGTCGTCGACGGCGGCCAGCGGCTCGTCGCTGTCGGCGTCCGCGCGGCGCAGCCGGCCCTGCTCGACGCGCTGGTCGGCGCGGCCCTCGGCCCCGGTCGAGCCGTGGCTGAGCTGGCTCTCGACGGTCTCGGCCTCGTCCTCGAACGCGCGCCAGAGCGCGGCGGTCTGCGCCTCGACCGCCTCGCGACGGCGCGCCAGGTCGGACCGGCGCTGCGCGAGCTCCTCGACCCGCGCCGTGCCCTCGGCGCGCTCCTGCGCCTCCTGGGCCTGGCGGGCCGAGCCGGTCAGCACGCCCTGCGGGCCGACGTAGACGTCGGCCAGCTCGATGCCCTGGCTCGTGAGCAGGAACTCGCGGATCTGGTTGGAGTGCGCGGTCCCGCGCGACTTGAGCACCGACAGCACCCGGTTGTGCTCGCCGTTGCCCTCCATCGTGCGGACGAGCAGCCACGTGTCGACGAGCGAGGCGATCTGCTGGTCGGCCTGGTCGGGGTCGGCGTCCGAGTTCAGGCTGGTCAACATGGTGGTGATGCCCTTGGCCTTCAGGAAGTCGACCTGGCGGGTGAGCATCGCCGAGACGTCGGCGCGGGTGCCGATCCGCAGCAGGTCGGAGACCGGGTCCAGGACGACCACGGAGGGCTCGAAGCTCGTGACGAGCTTCTGCATCGCGAAGAGGTGGGCCTCGAGGCCGAGCAGCCCGGGGCGCGAGCAGCGGAAGCGCAGCAGCCCGGCCTCGACCCAGCGCGCGAGGTGGATCCCGACCGAGGCCATGTTGCGGACGATCTCGGCCTCGGACTCCTCGAAGGCGAAGTACAGGGCCCGCTCGCCGCGGCCGCACGCCGCGTCGCAGAACTGCGCCGCCAGCGTCGACTTGCCGGTGCCGGGCGTGCCGTTGACCAGCACCGTGCTGCCCTTGTAGTAGCCGCCCTCGCCGAGCATCGCGTCGAGCCGCGGCACGCCGGTGGAGACGCGCTCGGTGGAGACGTGGTGCGCGAGGCTGACCGAGCTGATCGGGATCACCGAGACGCCGGACTCGCCGATCAGGAAGGGGTACTCGTTGGTCCCGTGCAGCGACCCGCGGTACTTCAGGACGCGCAGGCGGCGGGTCGAGGTCTGCTCGATCACGCGGTGGTCGAGGACGATGACGCAGTCCGAGACGTACTCCTCGATCCCGTGGCGCGTCAGCGTGCCGTCGCCGCGCTCGCCGGTGATGACGGCGGTGATGCCGCGCTCCTTGAGCCAGCCGAAGAGCCGGCGCAGCTCGGCGCGCAGGACGGCGGTGTCGTCGAAGGCGCCGAAGAGCGTCTCGATCGTGTCGATGACGACGCGCTTGGCGCCGACCTCGTCGATCGCCGCGCCGAGGCGCAGGAAGAGGCCGTCGAGGTCCCAGTCGCCGGTCTCCTCCATGTCGCCGGCGACGACGCCGACGTGGTCGATGACGAGCTGGCCGTCGGCCTCGAGCTGGGCGAGGTCGAAGCCGAGCGAGGCGACGTTGGCGACGAGGTCCTCGGCCGACTCCTCGAAGGCGACGAAGACGCCGGGCTCGCCGTACTCGGTGATGCCGCGGACGAGGAACTCCATCGCCAGCAGCGTCTTGCCGCAGCCAGCCGGGCCGCAGACGAGGGTGGGGCGCCCGCGGGGCAGGCCGCCGCCGGTGACGTCGTCGAGCCCGCTGATGCCGGTCGGCGCCTTGGGCAGGGCCGTGAGCGTGGGGGCCGGCATGGCTCGTCCTCTCGTAGCGAGGCCTCGAGCCGATTGGCGGGGACCAACCAGGCGTCTCTCGAGACTGCACGGACCACGCTAGCACCGCAACGGCGACTTACCGCGCCATCAAACCCCGTCTGGCCGAATAGCGGCCAGAGAACTCAAGATCGCTCACTTCCACTCGATGTTCGCCTTTCCGGTCTTCTCGTCGAAGGCGATCCAGCGCAGGCCCTTCAGCGACCCGCCCTCGGGAGCAGGTAGGTGAGGCAGGTCGTGTAGGACTCGCCCGGCGCGAAGGCGATCGTGCGCCGCCGGCGTGAGCTTGATGGTGGTCTTCTTGGGCCGGCCGAGCTCAGCGTGGTGCCGAGCGGGGGTCTTCCCGGTGGCGGAGGCGCTCGCGGCCCCCGATCGTCGTCATGGCGCGGAGCAATCCGGCCAGCTTCCTGGTCATGACGGGCACGCTCAGCGCGCGCCGACCCACCCGCATCGGGGGTTTCCACATCAGATGCGGACCGATTCCTTGGGCAAACGCCCTCCTTCTCCTAGGATCCGCCGCGTGCGTGAGGCCATCGTGGGCCGGTCCAGCGAGCTCTCGGTGCTCCAGGACCTCCTGGGCGCCGTGTCGACCGGACCCGCGGCGCTGATCCTCGAGGGCGATCCCGGCATCGGGAAGACCACGCTGATCGACGCCGGCCGCGCGCTCGCGCGAAAGCGCGGCTTCCGGGTGCTGGCCGCGACGCCGACCTCCTCCGAGGTCCGCCTCGCCCACGCCGGCCTCGCCGACCTCCTCGCCGGCGTGCAGGACACCGACCTCGCGGTCCTCTCCGGCGTGCAGCGCGAGGCGCTCGACGCGGCGCTGCTGCGCGACGAGCGCGCCGGC
>JAOPZG010000312.1 GCA_025964215.1 Conexibacter sp. | reverse complement strand
GGCCCGCGCCTCGTCGCGCGTCGTCCCGACCACCGCGTGCCCGTCGGCGACCAGCCGGTCGACCAGCGGCCGCCCGATCGCGCCCGCGGCGCCCGCCACGAAGACCCTCATCGGACCGCCTCCAGGTAGAGCCCGCCGAGCACCAGCGCGCCGAGCGCCAGCGACGCCAGGTCGAGCGGCCCGATCCAGCCCGGATCGCCGTTGCCGACGTCGAGCAGGTGGTTGAGCGCGTGCAGCGCGAACTGGAGCCCGACCAGCGCGAGCGCGGGCGCGCGCCACGACGGCCGTCCCGCCGCGATCGCCAGCACGATCGCCGAGGCGAGGTAGAACGCGGCCATGTCGCGCAGGTCGTGCTCGTTGCGCGGCCCGAAGTCGGCGATCGCGTCGTAGAAGGCGCGCGGCGTGAGCGCCAGCGCGAGCCCGGTGACCAGCTGGATCGCGGCGACCGCCAGCACGCCGGCACGCAGCGCGCCGGCCCGGGCGCGGGCCGTTGGGGAGGAGGCGAGGTGCTGCATGCGCCCGACGCTACTGCGCCACCGGTCCGCCCGACAGGTCCGGTGCGGCGCCCGTCCACCGGACCGGTCGGATGGCCCGGCGCGCGGGCGCGCACGGCCTGAGGTGGGCGAGCCGCTACGCTCGCGGCCTCGTGAGCGCTGACGAAGAGACCCCCGAGGCCGCCGAGCCCGTGCCGTGCACCGTGTGCCGCGGCACCGGCACGCTGATCTCGAACCTGGGCGGCTCGCCGTCGAACGTGGCCTGCGCCTGGTGCGAGGGCACCGGCACGTTCCTCCCCGATCACGACGCGCAGGCTGCCGGCCGGGCCGCCGCCGAGGCCGCGCCCGCCCCGGGCGACGCGCCCGCCGAGTAGCGCCGCTTCCCCGTAGCGCCCTCCTGAAACGCGGACTTGAGCCTTCTGGGGTCCGCACCGTAGTACAGACGTCCACGAATCGGGCATCGATGCGCAAGCCGGACCAGGTCCAGCCGATCAGTCTGATTGTGCGGTGACGGACCACCGGGCAACTGACGGGGCTTGCTGCCAAGACCTAACCCCGGTCGGGAAACCACAGGGACGTCGGCCCTCCGCACGAGAAGGCCAAACCTAGATCTCACAGGAGGGATCGTCTTGCTCAAGCGCTTCAAGAACGAGGACGACGGCTTTACGCTCATCGAGCTGCTCGTCGTCATCCTGATCATCGGCATCCTCGCCGCGATCGCCCTGCCGAGCTTCCTCGGCCAGCAGAAGAAGGCCCAGGACTCCTCGGCCAAGTCGGATGCCCGCAACGGCGTCACGCAGGTCGAGTCCTGCTACGCCGACAACCCGGACTACACGCAGTGCGCCACCACGGCCGTCCTGACGGCCGCCGGCCTCTCCGGCGTCGTCCCGTCCGCGGTCACGACCACGGGCTACACGCTCACCGCGACGTCGAAGAGCAGCAACACGTTCAGCGTCGTCAAGAACGGCACCACGGGTCAGCTGACCCGCACCTGCACCGGCTGCTCCGGGTCCACCTGGTAGCACGCAGCGCTGCGCAGCACTGCGCAGACTGAACCGATGTCGGTTCGAGGGGGCGGGCCTTAGGGCCCGCCCCTTCCCTTTTCCGCCCCCGCCCCAGAACAGAGCACCCCACCATGAACATCTCCATCCGTGACGAACAGGGCTTCACGTTGATCGAGCTCCTCGTCGTCATCCTGATCATCGGCATCCTCGCCGCGATCGCCCTGCCGAGCTTCCTCGGCCAGCAGAAGAAGGCCCAGGACTCCTCGGCCAAGTCGGACGCCCGCAACGCGGTCACCCAGATCGAGTCGTGCTACACCGACACGCAGAGCTACGTCGGCTGCGCCACCGTCGCCAACATGACGGCGGCCGGCCTCGGGCTCGTCACCGCGGCGACCGGCACCGCCGGCGGCTACGTGGTCACGACCACGTCCAAGAGCGGCAACACGTTCACGGTCACCAAGACGGCCGGAACCGGTGTCGTCACGCGCACCTGCGCCGGCTGCGCCGGCAGCACCTGGTAGCGCGCCACGGCGCGGATGGGGTCGGTCGACCCTTCGGTCCACGAGCGGCTGAGCCGCTCAGGGAGCGACTGCGGTCGGCCGACCTCCAAGGGGGACCCTCGCCTTCCGGGACTTGCTGCAACCTGACCTGGACGTCGTCGGACCAACGCAGAGCAACGCCAGACGACCGCTCCAGGGGGACCAGTGCACCACTCCATTCGCGATGAGCGCGGCTTCACGCTCATCGAGATCCTCGTCGTGATCCTGATCATCGGCATCCTCGCCGCGATCGCGCTGCCGAGCTTCCTCGGCCAGCAGCAGAAGGCCCAGGACACGAGCGCCAAGTCCAACGCGCGCTCGATGGTCAGCCAGGTCGAGTCCTGCTATGCCGGGACCGTCGACTACACCAAGTGCACGTCGAGCCAGCTCGACCCGACGGGCCTCTCCATCGGCTCCGGCGCCGGGCAGGTCGACGTGTCGGTGAGCGACTCCAGCAGCTACGTCGTGACGGCCAAGTCGAAGTCCGGCGGCCTGTTCATGATCACCCGCACGTCCTCCGCGCCGCTCGCGCGGACGTGCAGCGGCGGCACCTCCGGCTGCAACGCCGGCAGCAGCTGGTAGCAGCGCCATCAAGCGAGCGGGGGATCCTGCCGATCATCGTGTTCGATGGCTCCCGCGCTCGCACCCGCCGCCCTCTTCGGCCTCCTCATCGGCTCGTTCCTGAACGTCGTCGCCTGGCGCCTCCCGCGCGGCGAGTCGCTCGTCAAGCCGCGCTCGAAGTGCCCCGGCTGCGGCGAGCAGCTGCGGGCCTACGACAACATCCCGCTCTTCTCCTGGCTCCTGCTCCGCGGACGCTGCCGGGGCTGCGGCGAGAAGATCTCCGCCCGCTACCCGGTCGTCGAGGCCGTGACCGCGGGGCTCTACGTCCTGGTCGTCGCGCTGAAGTGGGGCGACGTCCTCCAGGTCACGCTCGGGCTGGTCCTCGTCACCTTCCTGGTGCCGATCGCGGTCATCGACCTCGACCTCAAGATCATCCCCGACAAGCTCACCGCGCCCGCGGCCGTGCTCGCCATCGCCCTCGGCGCCGTGCTCGAGCCGTCCTACCTGCCCGAGCAGCTCGCCGCCGGCGCCGGCGCGCTCATCTTCTTCCTGCTGCCCAGCCTGATCCACAAGAAGGGCATGGGGATGGGCGACGTCAAGCTCGTCGCCGTCCTCGGGCTGTACCTCGGGCGCGCCGTCGCGCCCGCGATCTTCATCGCCCTGATCGTCGGCGTCGTCGCCGGCGCCGCGATCATCGCGATGAAGGGCATGTCCGAGGGGCGCCGCACCCAGGTGCCCTTCGGGCCGTTCCTGGCGATCGGCGCGCTCATCGCGTTCTTCGTCGGCGACGACCTCGTCTCCAGCTACACGGACCGCTTCTGAGCGGACGCGACATCACCCTCGCCGCTCAAGAGCAAACGATCTTGGACGAACAACCGAGGGTGTCGGGGCGTGTGCTTCAGGCATCGCCGATCCCCGCCGACCCACTGCTCTGAACATGGCCAAGCGCGCATCCACCATCGTCGGACTCGAGATCGAGCCCTCCGCCGTCCACGCCGCATCCGTGACCGTCAACGGTCACGTCACGGTGAAGAACGCGGCGGTCGTCTCGCTGGAGACCGGCATCGTCCGTGACGGCGAGGTGAACGACGTCGACGCTCTCGCCGACGCGCTCCGCTCGCTCTACCGGGACAACAAGGGCCTCGACAAGAAGGTTCGCATCGGCATCGCGAACCAGAAGATCGTCGTCCGCGTCCTGGAGCTGCCGCCGCTGGAGGACCGCAAGGAGCTGGAGGACGCCGTCCGCTTCCAGGCGCAGGACCAGATCCCGATGCCGCTCGACAGCGCGGTCCTGGACTTCCAGCCGCTCGACATCGTCGAGACCGAGAACGGCC
>JAOPZG010000288.1 GCA_025964215.1 Conexibacter sp. | reverse complement strand
GCGGCGAGGTGCAGCAGCGCCGCGCCGAGGCCGCCGGCGTCGTTGAGCGCCGCGTCGGTCGCGTCGAGCGCGGCCCGGAACGGGAACAGCGCCGAGACGCCGCGGATGCCGTCGTAGAGCCCGTGCGCGACCGCGCCGCTCGGCACGAGCGCGAGGAACGCGATCGGCAGCGCGAGCAGGATCGCCAGCAGCGACGCGGCCCGCACCTCGCGCGCCAGCGCGCCGATCGCCACGCCCAGCGCCCCGAAGGCCAGCCCGCCGGCGCCCAGCGCCACGACCCACAGCGGGAAGCGCGACCAGTCCAGCGAGACGAAGAGCGAGACGCCCGCGGTCATCACCAGCGTCACCGCCGCCGCGCAGCCGGCCGCGAGGATCACCTTCTCCACCAACAACCCCGTCCGCGAGACCAGCCCGCGCACGAGCCGCGCGAACGCGTGCTCCTCGCGCTCCAGCGCCAGCATCCCGGCGGCGAGCAGGACGCAGACCAACATGAGGGACATGGTCACGGCGACCGTCACGGCGAAGGCGTCGAGCGGCGTGCGCCGGCCGTTGATCACCGTCTGGTCGACCTTGACCGGCGTCGCCAGCGAGCTCAGCACGACGTCGGAGAGGTCGAGGTTGTCGATTGCGAGCTGCGCGAAGCGCGAGACCCGCTCCAGCGCCTCGTGGTCGGGCGAGCCCGCCGGCGTCCGCGTCAGCACCGAGTCGACCAGGGTCTTGGACTTCTTCAGCCCCGCGATGTCGAAGTCCCGGCCCAGCACGGAGAACTTGCCCCCGGAGAGCAGGATGTCCAGGTAGCCCGCGGCGATCTGGGTGAGCTTGGCCGAGACCGCCTTGTTGAGGTCGGCCACGCGCGAGTTGATGGTGGACTCGACGAACTGCTGCTTGACCGGGTCCTCCGCGTTGTAGAGGACCTCGACCGTCGGCTTGGGCCCCTGCCCCGAGAGGCTGATCGTCCGCTGCAACCGCTGCACGAGGTCGCGCGGGACGATGATCGCCGCCAGCACGTCGCCGTCGCGCACCTTGCGCTCGGCCTCCGCGCGCGTCCTGACGTGGACCGGCGTGATCGAGGTGAACAACCTGCTCGCGTAGTCCGCCGGGTTCACCGTCGTCCCCGCGATCGCCACCTCCCCCGACTGCTGGGGGAGCTGGTTGAGGATCGCGACGCGCGGCTTGCCCGGCCCCTTGGAGAGCGCGAGGCCGATCAGCACCGCGATCACCACCGGGTAGATCACGAGCAACGACACCAACAACGGCGAGCGGCGCAGGATCCGCAGGTCCTTGCCGAGCAGGAAGCGCACGCCCCTCAATGGCCACGCTCCCGCAGGAAGGCCACGAAGGCCTCCTCGAAGTCGTACAAGTCGGTCCCCACCGCCTCGTGCAGCGACGCCGGCGTGCCCTCGAAGAGCAGCTCGCCGTCGGCGAGGACGAGCACGCGATCGGCGTAGCGCTCCGCCTCGCTGACGTTGTGCGTGGTGAACACGACCGCCGTCCCGGCGCGCGCGAGCCCCTCGACGAAGCCCCACAGCCGCTCGCGCTGGCGCGGGTCCACCGAGGAGGACGGCTCGTCGAGCAGCAGGACGTCCGGATCCGCGAGCAGCCCCGCCGCGATGTTCACGCGCTGGCGGTTGCCGCCCGACAGCGTCCCGAGCTGGTCGCCGGCGCGGTCGGCCAGCCCCGTCTGCTCCAGCATCCGCGCGACCGCCGCCTCGGGGTCGGCGACGCGCTCGAGCTTCGCGAAGAGCCGCAGGTTCTCGGCGACCGTGAGCTTGCCGTAGACCGCGGGCTGCTGCGGGACCCAGCCGACGTCGCGCGGCGCCCGGCTCACGCTGCCCGCCGTCGGGGCGAGCACGCCGCCGAGGATCGAGAGCAGCGTCGTCTTCCCGGCGCCGTTGGGCCCGATGACCGCGAGCGTCTCGCCGCGGTCGGCGCGGAAGCTGACGCCGCGCAGCGCCTCGCGCTCGCCGAACCGCCGGGAGAGGTCCCGGGCCTCCAGCGCCACCGCGTCGCTCACCGCCGGGAGGCTACTTCGGCGCGCTCCAGCGGCGCGCCGCACGTCCGGCAGAACGTGTCGTCGCGCGCCGTGCGCGCGCCGCACTCCGCGCACGCATGCCCCGGCGGCGCCGGCCCGCCCGCGAGGCTCAGCAAGTACGACGTCCCCCACGGCTCGAGCACCAGGTGGCGGCGCAGGTAGACGACCGTCTCGCGCAGCATCGCCGCGAGCGGCAGCGAGAGCAGCGCCCCGAGGATCCCGTACGCCTCCCCGCCGAGCAGCAGCGCGAAGATCACCAGCAGCGGGTTGATGCGCAGCGTGTGGCCGAAGATGTAGGGCGCGACGACGTGGCCCTCGAGCTGCTGCAGGGCGGTGAAGAAGATCCCGAGCCAGACCGCGGTCAGCGGATCCTGGAAGAGCGCGACGAGCAGCGGCGGCAGCGCGCCGAGGAACGGCCCGACGAACGGGATCAGCTCCATCAGGCCGAACCACGCGCCGAAGGCGAAGGCATACGTCTTGCCATCCGGGAAGACGCCGGTGACGCCGAAGACGTAGAGCCCGAGCCCCGCGCCGGTTCCCATCGCGAGGCTGAACAGGATCTGCCCGCGCAGGTAGCCGCCGACCGCGCGCTGCAGCCGCGACGGGTAGTCGTCGGCCTCCGTGCCGTCCCCCGGCGGCATGACCGTGCGCACCATCGCGCCGATCCGCTCGCCGTAGATGAGCATGTACACCGACAACACGATCACGAGCAGCAGCCCGAGTCCCGCCGTGACGACCGTCTTCAGGATCTGGCCGCCGAAGTCCACGATGTCGCTCGTGCCGCCGACGACCTTGTCCTGAAGCGTCTGGAGCGCGGTCTCGCCCTGGCGCTTGACCTCGACGTTGATGCCCTTGCGGTCGAAGTAGGCCTGGAGGTCGGCCAGGCGCGCGTTGGCG
>JAOPZG010000564.1 GCA_025964215.1 Conexibacter sp. | reverse complement strand
CGTCCGCGGCGCCGCCGGGCCGGCGCGGTGGGACCTCACGTGGACCGGCGACGAGCCCGCGCTGCGCCACCTGCCCAAGCCCTTCCTCTACCGCGCGCCGCTGCCGCGCACGAAGCTCGAGAGCCCGCGGCCGCACGTCCTCGTCAGCGGCCGCGCCTCCATCGGCGGCGAGACCGTCGAGCTCGACGGCTGGCCGGGCATGGTGGGGCACAACTGGGGGACGCAGCACGCCGAGCGCTGGATCTGGCTCCACGGCGTCCTCTTCGAGGACCGCCCCGACGACTGGCTCGACCTCGCCCTCGGCCGCGTCCGCATCGGCCGGGCGCTGACGCCGTGGGTCGCCAACGGCGTGATCTCGCTCGGCGGCGAGCGGATCCGGATCGGCGGCCTCGGCGCCCGCCTGCACGTCAACGAGGGGCCGTCGCATCTCGACCTCCGCGTCCACGGCCACGACGCGCAGCTGCACCTGACCGTCCACAGCCGCCGCGCGCAGACCGTCGTCTGGCGCTACGCCGACCCCGACGGCGGCGAGCACCACGTCGCCAACTGCTCGATCGCGACCCTCGAGGCCGTCCTCACGCCGCGCGGCCGCCCGCAGGCGACGCTGAAGACGAGCTTCGGCGGGACCTACGAGCTGGGCGCCCGCGAGGTCCCGGCGAACCTCCCGGTCCAGCCGTTCACCGACCCGTAGGACGACGCCTCAGTCGACCCGCAGCCACGCCAGCACCGCGAGCACCCGCAGGTTCCCGCCCGCGCTCGTGTGCAGGCCGAGCTTCCCGAAGATGTTGGTGACGTGCTTCTCGATCGCGCCGTCGGTGACGACGAGGCGCTTGGCGATCGCGGCGTTGGAGAGGCCCTGGGCCATCAGCTCCAGGACCTCGCGCTCGCGCGGGGTGAGCTGATCGAGCGGGTCGTCGGCGCGGCGGCGGGCGAGCAGCTGGCGGACGACCTCCTGGTCGATCGCGGTGCCGCCCTCGGCGACACGGATGACTTGGTCGACGAAGTCCGACGGGTCCGCGACGCGGTCCTTCAAGAGGTACCCGACCGCGCCCGCGCCGTCGGCGAGCAGCTCGGCGGCGTAGGACTCCTCGACGTACTGCGAGAGCACCAGCACCGGCGTTCCGGGCACGAGCTGGCGCGCCTCCAGCGCGGCCCGCAGCCCCTCGTCGCGCTGCGACGGCGGCAGCCGCACGTCGACGATCGCGATCTCCGGCCGGTGCTCGACGACGGCCGCGACCAGCGCCGGCCCGTCGCCGACGGCGGCGACCACGTCGTGGCCGTGCGCGGTCAGCAGCCGCACGAGCCCGTCGCGGAGCAGGACGAGGTCCTCGGCGATCACGATCCGCATGGCAGCTCCGCGCGCAGCAGGGTCCCGGCGCCTTCCGGGCCGACGACCAGCAGGCGCCCGTCGAGCGCCTCGACGCGCCCGCGCAGCCCGGCGATCCCGGAGCCGCCGCCCTCGCGCACGCCGCCGCGCCCGTCGTCGGTGACCTCGATCACCAAGTTGTCGTGCTCGATCGCGCCGGTGATCGCGCACCGCCGCGCCCCGCTGTGCTTGGCCACGTTGGTGAGCGCCTCCGCGATCGTGAAGTAGGCCGCGGACTCGACCGCGGCGGGCAGGCGCCGCGGCAGCGCGATCGCGACCGTGCACGGCACCGGGCAGCGGGCCGCGAGCGCGCTCACCGCCGCGTCGAGTCCCCGATCGGTGAGGATCGCGGGGTGGATCCCGCGCGCCAGCTCGCGCAGCTCGACGAGCGCGGTCTTCGCGTCCTCGTGCGCGCCGGCCAGCAGCTCCGCCGCGCCCTCGGGGTCCGACGCGAGCTGCTCGCGCGCCATGCCGATCTCCATCGCGAGCGCGACGAGCCGGGCCTGCGCGCCGTCGTGGAGGTCGCGCTCGATCCGCCGCAGCTCGACGGCCGCCGCGTCGACCGCGCCCGCGCGGGAGACCTGCAGCTCGGTGATCCGCTCCTGCTCCTCGCCCTCCAGCAGCGCCTGCGCGAGCTTGGCCTGCGCGAGCGCGCTGCCGCGCAGCACCCACGCGGCGAGGATGGTCAGCGGCGGGCCGAGGACGATCGCGACGGCGATCATCGCCCACACGCTGTGGATCGTCGTGACGCCGATCTGCACGCCGTCGTCGGGCAGCGACCACGCCCACAGCGGCAGCGTCAGGAAGCCGAGGCCGACCGACGCGGCGGTGACGCCGACGACGAACGACGCGGTGCCGACCCCGAAGAGCAGGATCAGCCACACGAGCTCGCGCCACGTCATCGGGTCGGTCAGCGCGCTGCGCACGCGCTGGAAGAGCGTCTCGCCGCGCCAGCGCCGCCGCGAGAGCGGGATCGGGACGCCCGCGAGGCCCGCGCGCAGCCGCTCGCCGTTGGCCCACCACTGCGTGATCCACACGTCGAGCAGGAGCTTCGGGATCCCGATCAAGGTGATGATCAACATGATCGAGAGGAACGGGCCGACGAAGACGAAGGTCAGCGCGAAGATCCCGGAGGCGAGGCCGAGCGAGATGTAGGCGAGGTCCAGCCACGGGGTGGCGGTCAGCGGGAGCGTGGCGATGCGCCGGAGCACTGGGTGCAGGATGACCGGCGCGGCGGCGGCGCACAATCCGGTCCCCGCCCGGACGCGGTGTGGGGGAATCCGCAGGCGAAGGCTCTCTACAGTCTGCTCTGCCCATGATGATCGTGATGAGCCCACAGGCCACGCAGCGCGAGATCGACGCGGTCGTCGCGCGCCTGGAGACCACCGGCGTGCACGTGCGCGTGATGCCCGGCGAGCTGACGACCGCGATCGGCGCGATCGGCGATCCCGAGGGCGTGCGCGAGCTCGGCCTGGAGGGGCTCGGCGGGGTCGACCGCGTCGTCCCGATCTCGCGGCCGTACAAGCTCGCGTCCTCCGAGCTGAGCCACCACGAGCCGACGACGCTGAACGTCGCCGGCCGCACGGTGGGCGGGGGCAAGACCTTCACCTTGATCGCCGGTCCGTGCACGGTCGAGACGCGCGAGCAGACGCTCGAGGTCGCGCGCGCCGTGCGCGACGGCGGCGCCGCGATGCTGCGCGGCGGCGCGTTCAAGCCGCGGACCTCGCCGTTCGCGTTCAAGGGGCTCGGCACTCCGGCGCTGGAGATCCTCGCCGAGGCGCGCGCGGAGACCGGGCTGCCGGTCGTCACCGAGCTGCTCGACAGCGCGCACGCCGACGCGATCGCCGAGTACGCCGACGTCGTCCAGATCGGCGCGCGCAACATGCAGAACTACGCGCTGCTCGAGGTCGCGGGCAAGCTCGGCAAGCCGGTCCTGCTCAAGCGCGGGTTGTCATCGTCCTTGGACGAGCTGCTGATGGCCGCCGACTACGTCCTCAAGGAAGGCAACGAGGATGTGATGCTCTGCGAGCGCGGGATCCGGACCTTCGAGACCGCGACGCGCTTCACGCTCGACCTCGGCGCGGTCGCGTGGCTCAAGCTGCACACGCACCTGCCGGTGATCGTCGACCCCTCGCACGCCGCCGGCGACCGCCGCCTGGTCGAGCCCTTGTCGCGCGCGGCCGCCGCGGTCGGGGCCGACGGGATCATCGTCGAAGTCCATCAGGATCCCGAGCACGCGCTCTGCGACGGGCCGCAGGCGATGGAGGCGGCGAACTTCGCGCAGTACGCGCGCGACGTCGCGGCGCACGCGGCGCTGCTGGGCAAGGTCCTGGCCTAGATCACGGGGTCTTCGGGACGGGCGATCTCGCGCAGCTCCGCGCCGCCGGTGCTCGCCTCCTCCTCCTGTCGCGCGAGCGGGTCGGCGCGCAGCAGCGCGCCGAAGTCCAGCTGCGTCAGCGCGCCGATCGTCGCGACCGGCACCTGAAAGGTCCGGTAGGCGCCGTAGTCGAAGGCCTCGTCGGTCTCCAGGCCCTGGATCAGCTTGGCCTGGCTGACGAGGTAGCCGGTCGCCGAAAGTCGGTGGTCGGCGGCGCGGATCATCACGGCGACCTTCCAGAACTGGCGCGGGAGGCGGACGCCGCGGTAGCTGTCGTCGTCGCTCGCGAAGACCGGCCCGGTGAAGATGGTGGCCTTGAAGTTCAGCGTGTCGGCGTGGTTGAGGAGGTAGTCCTCGAGGCCGGCCCACAGCGCCTTGCCCTCGTTGAACAGCTTGTGCTGCGGCGTGCAGTTGGTGAAGTGGAAGGTGTCGTCGTTGGCGACCTTCGCCGCCGCCGCGGTGTCGCCCCACGCGGGGTCGAGGCGGCGCACGAGGTGGCCGCGGTCGAGGTCGTTGGCGGCGTAGACGTCCTCGCCGGTCTGGACGTCGCGCGGGATCCGGGGGTCGAAGGCCCAGCGGTCGGGGTCGCGCTGGGCGCGGACGGTGCGCCCGCCGTCGACGTTGACCACCGTGTAGAACGCGAGCTTGCGCTCGTGGTCGAGCACGACGCTGTAGTGGTGGTAGGGCAGGATGTAGGCGTTGCTCCCGGACACGCCGGTGCGGCGCACGGCGCGCTTGCGCAGCGCGGCCGGGAGCTTGGGGAGCGGGACGCGCAGGGCGCCCGTGCCGAGGAAGTCGGGGTCGTAGCCCTTGCGGTCGGCGTAGTC
>JAOPZG010000213.1 GCA_025964215.1 Conexibacter sp. | reverse complement strand
CGGCGACCGCGTCGGGATCATGCTGCCCAACGTCCCGTACTTCCCGGTCGCCTACTACGGCGTCCTGCGCGCGGGCGGCGTCGTCGTCCCGATGAACGTCCTGCTCAAGGGGCGCGAGGTCGGCTTCTACCTCGAGGACCCGGGCGCGAAGATCGTCTTCGCCTGGCACGACTTCCTCGACGCCGCGCAGACCGGCGCCGACGCCGCGGGCGCCGAGCTCATCGACGTGAAGCCGGGCGAGATCGAGCCGCTGATCTTCGAGCACGAGCCCGACCCCGAGATGGCCGAGGTCGGCGAGCAGGACACCGCGGTGATCCTCTACACCTCGGGCACGACCGGCCAGCCCAAGGGCGCGGAGCTCACGCACAGCAACCTGATGAAGAACGCCGCGGCGGCCGTCGGCCTCTTCAACCTCGACGAGAGCGTCGTCGTCCTCGGGGCGCTGCCGCTGTTCCACTCCTTCGGGCAGACCTGCGGGATGAACGCCTCGGTGCTGGCCGGGGGCTGCCTGTCGCTGATCCCGCGCTTCGAGCCGGCCAAGGCGCTCGAGATCATCCAGCGCGACGAGGTGTCCGTCTTCGAGGGCGTGCCGACCATGTACGGCGCGATGCTGCACCTGGAGGGGCGCGAGCAGTACGACGTGTCCTCGCTGCGCGTCTGCGCCTCCGGCGGCGCCGCGCTGCCGGTCGAGTTGCTGAAGGGCTTCGAGGAGGCCTTCGGCTGCAAGATCCTGGAGGGCTACGGGCTGAGCGAGACCTCGCCGGTCGCGTCGTTCAACCACCCTGACAAGGAGCGCAAGGCGGGGTCCATCGGCACGCCGATCGCCGGCGTCGAGATGAAGCTCGTCGACGAGGACGACAACGACGTCGCCGCCGGCGAGGTGGGGGAGATCGTCATCCGCGGGCACAACGTCATGAAGGGCTACTGGAAGAAGCCCGACGCGACGGAGGAGGTCATGAAGGGCGGCTGGTTCCACAGCGGCGACATGGCCAAGGTGGACGAGGACGGGTACTACTTCATCGTCGACCGCAAGAAGGACCTCATCATCCGCGGCGGCTACAACGTCTACCCGCGCGAGATCGAGGAGGTGCTCTACGAGCACCCGGCCGTGCGCGAGGCCGCCGTCGTCGCGGTGCCGCACGACGACCTCGGCGAGGAGGTCGGCGCCGCCGTCGTCCTCAAGGACGGCGAGGCGCTCGACGCCGCGACCTTGCAGGCGTACGTGAAGGAGAACGTCGCGGCCTACAAGTACCCGCGGCACGTCTGGTTCGTCTCCGAGCTGCCGAAGGGCCCGACCGGCAAGATCCTCAAGCGGGAGATCGACGTGCCGGAACGGGCGGATAAGGCCTGACCTTCGACACTTCTAGCGCTGAGCTTCACGGTCCATTCACGGACAAACGCGTCCGATCCTGGTACGTTGCGCGCGACCGGCCGGGGATGAGATCCGGCGTAAGCAGGTAGTTGGAGGAACTCGCTGACATGGCCAGCGGAATCGTGAAGTGGTTCAGTGACGACAAGGGCTTCGGCTTCATCACGCCGGATGAGGGTGGGAAGGACTTGTTCGTCCACCACAGCGCCATCATCGCCGACGGCTACCGCTCGCTCCCGGAGGGAGCAGCGGTGACGTACGAGGAAGAGGCCGGGGACAAGGGCCCCAAGGCCGTCAACGTGCAGCGCAGCTGACGGCGGCACCGACGACGACGTAGCAGCGCGAAGGCCCGCTCACCGGCGGGCCTTCGTCCTTCTCGGCTTGCTCAGTGGTCGGCGACGGTGCCGTCCGGCGGATCGAGCGGCAGGCCGGCGTCGTGCCAGGCCTGCAGTCCACCGGTGAGCGAGTACGCGTCGTAGCCGGCGCGGCGGAACGCCTGCGCGGCCATCAGCGAGCGGGCGCCGAGGCGGCACTGGAAGACCACCGGCTTGTCCTTGTCGATGGTCGCCGCCTGGGAGCTGAGGTGCTCCAGCTCGATGTGGCGCACGTCGCCGGGGATGCGGCCGGCGTCCCACTCGTACTGCTCGCGGACGTCGATCACCTGCACCTCGCCGGCGTCGAAGCGCCGCTTGACGGTCTCGGGGGTGACTTCCAGCTCGGAATCGGCCAAGGGATGCTCGCTCATGATCGGGTGAATGCCTCCACCCGCGGAGTCTAGGAACTCGTGAGCACGAAGCGCCCCGCGAGGCGGTGCAGCTCGTCGGCGCTGCGGGTCAGCTCCTGCGCGGAGGCGACGATCTGCTGCGTCGAGGCGACGGTCTGGTGGCTCGAGGCGGCGACCTGCTGCGCGGCGGCCGAGGACTGCTCGGCGACCGAGGCGACCTCGCCGACGTCGGCGTCGACCTTCTGCGAGCCGTCGGCGATCGCGCCGATGGCGGCGGCGATCTCGGCGACGCGGCTGCTGGTGACCTCGACGGCCTCGCCGATCTCGGCGAAGGACGCGCGGGCGGCCTCGACGGTCGCGACGCCGTCCTCGGTGCGCGCGGCGCCGTCCTCGACGACGGTCACGGCGCGCTCCGTCTCGGTCTGGATCTCGGCGATCAGCGACGCGATCGAGCTGGCCGCCTGCTGGCTCTCCTCGGCGAGCTTGCGGACCTCCTCGGCGACGACCGCGAAGCCGCGGCCCTGCTCGCCGGCGCGGGCGGCCTCGATCGCGGCGTTCAAGGCCAGCAAGTTGGTCTGCTGGGCGATCCCGCCGATGGTGTCGACCATCGAGCCGATGCGCGAGGAGCGCTCGCCGAGCGAGCGGATCGTCCGCGTGACCTCGGCCGACGCGCCGCTGACGGCGAGCATCGCCTCGCTGGCGGCGCCGACGGCGGTGGCGCCGTCGTGGGCCAGCTCGCGTGCGCGGGTCGCCTGGTCGGCGGCCTCGGCGGCGC
>JAOPZG010000212.1 GCA_025964215.1 Conexibacter sp. | reverse complement strand
CGACTGCTCGGGCACCGGCGCGTAGCCGTCGCTGAGCTCCATGCCGATCTGCGAGAGGTCGAGCAGCGCGTCGACCTTCTCGTGCTCGGACTGGTCGGGCACGGCGGGGTAGCCCCAGGAGTAGCGGCGGCCCTGGGTCTCGCCGATGCCGAGGTCGGAGCGGACCTTCGCGTGCAGCCACTCGGCCAGGCCCTCGGCGGTCTGGACGCCGAGGCCGTGCACGAAGAGCTGCTCGGCGAACTCGCCGTCCTGCTCGAGCCGCGCCATCAGCTCGGTGACCTCGTCGCCGACCGTCACGGTCTGGAGCGCGACGACGTCGAGCTCGCCGCTCTCCTTCGGGCGGAAGAAGTCGCTCAGGCAGACGTGGTCGTTGCCCGGCTGGCGCGGGTTGACGAAGCGCTGCAGGATCGTCTCGCGGTCCCTCGGGTCGAGCACCACGATGTCGTTGCCTTCGCTGTAGCAGGGGAAGTACCCCAACAACGCGCGGGGGTGCAGGTAGGTCTGCTCGCGCCACATGCGCTCCAGGCGCGGGCGGAAGCCCTCGTCCTCGTCGGTGCCGTCGAGGAGCTGCTTCCACGCGTCGCCCTTGACGCCCTTGCCGCCCCAGTGGAGCTTGAAGAGCACGTGCGTGTCGAGGTGCGGGTAGACCTCGTCGAGGTCGACCGGGATCTCGCGCACGCCCCAGAACGGGGGCTCGGGGACCGGGACGTCGGTCGCGGCGGCGGAGCGGTCGGTGCCCGTCGTGATCAGGACCTCGACCTCCTCGCCCTTCTCGCGGAAGCTGTCGGCGTCGGCCTTCAGCTTGGCGAGCAGCTCGGCGCGCGGCTCCTCCTCCACGATCTTGTCCATCACGTGGAGGCCCTCGAAGGCGTCCTTGCAGTAGAAGACGCCCGGGCCGTACAAGGCGGGATCGTCAAGGCCGTTGACATGCAGGGCGCGGTAGCCGAACGCGCGGTTGATCGCGGCGCCGCCGATCAGCACGGGGAACTCGAGGCCCTCGCGCTGCAGCTCCTTGATCGCCAGCGGCATCTGCTTGGAGGTGCTCACCAGCAGCGCGCTCAGGCCGATCGCCGTCGCGTCGTGCTCCTTGGCCGCGTCGATGATCTTGGAGACCGGGACCTGCTTGCCGAGGTCGATGACCGTGTAGCCGTTGTTGGTGAGGATCGTGTTGACCAAGGACTTGCCGATGTCGTGCACGTCGCCGAAGACCGTCGCCAGGACGACCGTGCCCTTGGTGTAGCCCTCGATCCGGTCGAGGTACTTCTCCAGCTGGGCGACCGAGCGCTTCATGACCTCGGCGCTCTGGAGCACGAAGGGCAGGATCAGCTCGCCGGCGCCGAACTTGTCGCCGACCTCCTTCATGGCGGGCAGCAGCACGTCGTTGAGGACCGGCACCGCGCCGAGCTTCTCGACGGCCGCGTCGATCTGCGCCTCGACCCCGTCCTTCTTGCGCCGCAGGATGTGCCAGTGCAGCGCCTCCTCGGGCTCCATGCCCGCGGTGGGGTTGGCAACCTCGACCTCGGCGGTGCCGCCGGCGGACTCGAAGTGCTCGATGAAGCGCTGGAGCGCGTCCTCGCGGCGGTTGTACACCAGGTCGTCGGCGAGCTCGCGCTCCTCCTCGCTGATCTCCCCGTACGGCGTGATGTGATTGGGGTTGACCATCGCGAGGTCCAGGCCGGCCTCGACGCAGTGATGCAGGAACACCGAGTTGAGCACCGCGCGCGCTGGCTGGCCGACGCCGAAGGAGACGTTCGAGACGCCGAGCGAGGTCTTGACGCCCGGGAGCGCCTTCTTGACCGCGGCGATGCCCTTGATCGTCTCGACCGCCGAGGGCTTCCACTCGTCGTCGCCCGTGGTCAGCGTGAACGTCAGGACGTCGAAGATCAGCAGCTCGGGGTCGAGCCCGTGCTCGTCGCAGGCGATCTCCTTGATGCGCGTGGCGATCTCGACCTTGCGCTCGGCCGTCTTGGCCATGCCGACCTCGTCGATCGTCAGCGCGATGATCGCCGCGCCGTGCTCGATCGCGAGCGGGATGACGGTGTCGGCCTTCTCGCGGCCGGCCTCCAGGTTGATGGAGTTGACGATCGCGCGGCCGGGGGTCTGCTCGAGCGCGAGCTTGATGACGTCGGGCTCGGTCGAGTCGATCTGCAAGGGCGCCGGCTGCGAGAGCGAGACGCGCTTGGCGACCATCCGCATCTGCTGGTCCTCGTCGACGCGCTCGGTCAGCGCGACGCAGAGGTCGAGCACGTGCGCGCCGCCCTCGACCTGGTCCTCGGCGATCTGCACGAGGCCGTCGTAGTCGTCGGCCAGGAGCATCTCCTTGGCCTTGCGCGAGCCCTGCGAGTTGACGCGCTCGCCGACGAGCGTCGGGGCCGGCTCCTGGACGAGCGGCGTCGCGGCGATCATCGAGGAGAGCATCGGCGGGCGCGGCGCGGGCCGCGTGCCGGGCTTGTGGCCCTTGACGCGCTCGGCGATCGCCGTGATGTGGTCGACCGTCGTGCCGCAGCAGCCGCCGACGATCGAGACGCCGTGGTTCTCCACGAACTCGCCGAGGACGGCCGAGAGCTCGTCGGGGCCCTCGGGGAAGATCGTCTCGCCGTTGCGGCCCTGCTGGGGGAGGCCGGCGTTCGGGATGCAGTGGATGGGCGTCGCGGAGAACTCGCCGAGGAAGCGGATCGCGTCGCGCATGTCGTTCGGGCCGGTCGAGCAGTTGAGCCCGATGACGTCGACCTTCAGCGCCTCCAGCGTGGCGAGCACGGCGGAGATGTCGGTGCCGAGGAGCATCTTGCCGCCGTTGGGCAGGAGGCTGACGCTCGTCTGGATCGGCAGCGTCCGGCCCTCGAGCTTGAACGCCTCGCGCGCGCCGAACACGGCGGCCTTGACCTCCAGGATGTCCTGGGCGGTCTCGATGATGATGAGGTCGGCGCCGCCGCGGACGAGGCCCTGGGCCTGCTGGGTGAAGATCTCGACGAGCTCCGCGAAGGTGATCGCGCCGAGCGTCGGGTCATCGGAGGCGGGGAGGTGGCCGGTCGGCCCGATCGAGCCGGCGACGAAGCGGTCCTCGCCGACGGCCTTGCGGGCGATCTCGGCGGCCTTCTGGTTGATCTCGAAGGTGTGCTCGCCGAGGCCCCACTCCTCGAGCTTGAGGCGGGAGGCCTGGAACGTGTCGGTCTCGACGACCTCCGCGCCGGCGCGGACCATCGACTCGTGCAGCTCCTGGATGACGTCCGGGCGGTGCAGGACGAGCGCCTCGTGGCACTTGCCCTCGAGCCCGCCGTAGTCGGCCTGGGAGAGCTCGAACTCCTCCAGGGTCGCACCCATGGAGCCGTCGAAGACGACGACGTGGTCACGGGCGGCGGCCAGGAAATCGCGCATGCGGGAAAGGGTAGCGCAACCTTGACACAACTGTGTCAGGGTATGGCCGGTGGAGATCGTGGTCCGGCCCTTCGCGGAGGACGACGCGGCGGCGCTGGCCGTGGCGATCGCGTCGAGCCTCGCGCACCTGCGCCCGTGGATGGCCTGGGCCGCCGAGGAGCCGCACGACCTCGCCTGGCACCGCGAGCGCATCCGCAACGGCCTCGCCGAGGAGGCCGCGGGCGGCGATCGCCCGCGCGGGATCTTCGCCGGCGCGCAGGTCGCCGGCGGCTGCGGGCTGCACCGGCGCGTCGGGCCCGGCGGCTACGAGATCGGCTACTGGGTCGCCGCGGGGTGGACGCGCCGCGGCGTCGCGAAGGAGGCGGTGCGCCAGCTCGTCGCCGAGGCGTTCGCCGAGCCGGGGATCACGTTCGTGGAGATCCACCACGACGTCGCCAACGTCGCCTCGGGCGAGGTCGCGCGGTCCTCGGGCTTCACGCTCGTCGGCGGCCAGGCCGGCCCGCCGCGGGCCACGGCGCCGTCCGACAGCGGCATCGACCGCATCTGGCGGCTGACGCGCGCTCAGTAGGTGAAGCGGACCACGCGCCCGGGGCGCGTGCAGGTGACGTGCAGCGTGAGGCTCTTGCGCACGCCGACCGCCGTGCAGCGGTAGCCCGCCTGCGCGCACGGCTTGCGGAAGCCGAGCCGGCCGGTCTTCTTGTCGACCAGCTTGATGCAGCCCAGCGGCGCGACCGCGCCCGCCTTGTCGGCGACGTGCCGCGCGTTCGCGCACGTGTCGCCGGAGACGGTGAGCTGCGCGGCGCTGCGCGACTCCGTGAAGCTCGCCGCGCACTGCTTGGTCCGGGACGCGCCGCTCGCGCCCGCGACGCCCAGCGCCAGGCCCGCCAGCGCGAGCACCATCACGACCATCCCGGAGATCCGCTTCATCGCGCTCCAGGGTCGCGCGTCTCGCGGCTCGGGTGCCTAGCCGGACGAGGGGGATCAGACGACGATCCGGAAGCTCACGCTCCCCGTGGCGCCCACCTGGTAGCGGACCGTGGCGCTGATCGGGGCCAGCTCGTAGACGTTGTCGAGGACCGGCTCGACGTGGCGCGCGCCGCCGTCGTCGGCGACCTCGATCTGGTGGACGCCGTCGGGCAGGATGCCGAAGACCTGCTCGGTGGTCGAGACGTTCAGCCCGTCCCGCAGCGCGGTCGCCTCGGTCGCGCAGCCGTTGGTCATCGTGTCGTCGCCGATCGCCTGGACGCCGATGCAGAGGTAGCCGTTGCCCGGGATCAGCCAGATCCGGTAGCCGTCGCGGACCGCCATCACCCGCGCGTTCCCGGCGGAGAGCCCGAACTGCCGCGAGCGGGCCGCGAGCGCGTGGACGGTGCCCTGGGTGTCGCGATCCCGGGCCGTGGCCGGCGCGCCGAGGCGGCCGTAGGCGCCGGCGACCTCGGTCGGCACCGCGGCCAGCGGGTCGCGGTCGATGACGTGGCCGTTCGGCCCGGCGCCGAGCGTCGGCAGCGGCGCCTCCGTGGGCGGGTCGTTGCTCAGCTCGACCACGGTCGCGGTCACGGTCACCGGGATGGCGGCGGCGATCAGGGCCAGGACGAGCGTGCGCCGGC
>JAOPZG010000209.1 GCA_025964215.1 Conexibacter sp. | reverse complement strand
GGGGCTCGACCGGCTCGCGGGGCACGCGGTGCGGCTGGCGTTCCGGCCGGAGCGCGGGACGGCGCTGACGGCGCGCGGCGTCCCGGAGGCGGCGGACCTGGTGCGCCACGCGATGGCCGACGTCGGCGGCAACGCGAACCTCGCGCGCTCGTGGGCGCGGCTGGCGCGCGAGCTGCCGCGCTCGGCGCGGCGGGAGGTGCTGGACCTGCTGCCGCGGCTCGACGTGCCGGTGCTGCTGCTGTGGGCCGACGAGGATCGCCACCACCCGCTGCGCGGCGCCGAGGAGGCTCTCGATCTCCTGCCGGACGCGATCCTGCGCGTGCTGCCGGGGACGGGCTACCTGCTCGCCTACGACGACCCGGTCGGGGTCGCGCGCGAGCTGATCGCGTTCTGCGGCTAAGTCGTAGGCTCCCGAACCATGCCCCCTGTGAAGAAGAAGACGCTGTACGGCGGCGAGACCAAGAAGGCCGTCGAGAACTTCCCGATCTCCGGCGAGACGGTCCCGATCTCCGTCATCCACTGGCTGGGTCGCATCAAGGGCACCGCCGCCCTGGTGAACGCGGAGCTCGGCAACCTCGACCCCGCGCTCGCGCAGGAGATCGCCGACGCCGGCGCCGCGATCGCGGCCGGCGAGCACGACGCGCAGTTCCCGATCGACGTGTTCCAGACCGGCTCAGGCACGTCGTCGAACATGAACACCAACGAGGTCATCAGCGCCCTGACCGACGGCAAGGCGCATCCCAATGACCATGTGAACTTCGGCCAGTCCTCCAACGACGTGTTCCCGTCGGCCGTGCACCTCGCGGCGCTGGACGAGACGACGAACCGGCTGCTGCCGGCGCTGAAGCAGCTCGAGAAGTCGTTCGACCGCAAGGCGAAGAGGTTCAAGGACGTGGTGAAGTCCGGCCGCACGCATCTCATGGACGCGGTGCCGGTGACGCTCGGCGCGGAGTTCGCCGGCTACGCGGCGCAGATGCGGCTGGGGCAGGAGCGGGTGTCGTCCGCTTTGGTCCACGTTGGGCAGATCCCGCTGGGCGGGACGGCGACGGGCACGGGGCTCAACACGCACCCGAAGTTCGCGGAGGAGGTGCGCAAGCGGTTGGTGAAGGACTCGAAGTTGAAGCTCATCGCCGCGCCGCTCGATCCGTTCGAGGCGCAGGCGAACCGCGATGCGCTCGTGGAGCTCTCGGGCGCGTTGAAGGTCGTCGCCGTCTCGCTGACGAAGATCGCGCAGGACATCGCGCTGATGGGCTCCGGCCCGCGCGCGG
The DNA here is from genome assembly GCA_025964215.1 of Conexibacter sp. GTDB lineage: Bacteria > Actinomycetota > Thermoleophilia > Solirubrobacterales > Solirubrobacteraceae > Baekduia. The sequence goes on along the minus strand of JAOPZG010000209.1, from coordinate 3,208 downwards.
GCATCGGCGAGATCTTCCTGCCCGAGCTCCAGAAGGGCTCCTCGATCATGCCGGGCAAGGTCAACCCGGTCCTGCCCGAGGTCGTGTTGCAGGTCTCCGCTCAGGTCATCGGCAACGACACCGCGATCACCATCGGCGGCATGCAGGGCCAGTTCGAGCTCAACGTCCGCATCCCGCTCATCGCCCGCAACCTGCTCCAGTCGATCCACCTCCTCTCGACCACGACCGTGGCGTTCGCCGAGAAGTGCGTCGATGGCATCGAGGTCAACAAGGCGGGCACGAAGGCGTCGGCGGAGAACACGCTCGCGGCGGCGACGGCGCTGAACGGCGCCATCGGCTACGACGCCGCGGCCGCCATCGTCAAGGAGGCGAGCGCTTCGGGGAAGCCGCTGCGCGAGGTCGCGTTGAGCGCGGGCGTCGAGGCCAAGCTCTACGACGAGACCATCAACCTCCGCAAGATCGCGGCGGGCAACCAGGCCTAGCTCCACCCCGGCGGGCGGTCCGGGTCACCTGGTGCACAACTATTGTGCTCCAGGTGACCCGCGTCCCGGCGCGAGGAGGAGGCGGACCCGATGCGCGACCGCCTCGGGCTCTCGCGTCACCTGGTTGTAGGTGAACCGGACCACTGTGTAGCCGGCGAGTGCGAGACGCTGATCGCGCTCGCGATCGCTCTCGAAGGTCGAGGGCATCGAGTGATAGGTGTAGCTGTCGGCCTCCACCACGAGCTTTGCGGCAGGCCAGCAGAAGTCCACGGTGAACCCGGCGACCCGGGCGTTGGCGACGGGCCGCAGGAGGTCGTGGTCGTCGCACAGTTGGAGGAGCAAGACCTCCAAGATGCTCCGGAGGTCCGCGGCGCCGACGCCCTCCATGGCACCGAGCAGTCGCCGGAGCGCGGGCGCGCCGTGCTGCCTCGGGTGCTCAGCGAGGCACCGGCGCACGGCGACGAGGTCGAAGAGTCCCAGCCGATTCGCGTGGGCGATGGTGTCCTCGAGCGCCCTGGGTCGCAGAAGCGGTGCGAGATCCAGGAGCGTGCGCGCCACCGTGGTAGTCGGTATCCCTTCGTTGAGCGCACACTCCCAAGCGCGGAGGGTTCCCGGCCGGTGGAGCCTGATCCGCGATCGATCGGGATCGCGCCCGGAACGGGCCGGGGTCGAGACGTGGATGACGCTTCCGCGCGACGACATCAAGCCCCAGTGCGCCGCCGCGTCGCCGTGGCTGAGCACCGCCTTCGGCCCGCACGCCAGGACCGCGGCGCGCCAGCGTCCCTCCTTCGGCACGAGCTGATGACCGATCGCGTAGATGCCTTTGTAGCGCCGATGCAGTCGGCCGATCGCCAACCGATACTCGATCGCGCTCTCGCCGAGTCCGAGCGCGCGGAGCTCTGCGTGCGACGCGATCGCATGATGATCGGCCGCGAACGCGGCGATCCGATGTTCCAGGTCGTCTGCCCCTCGCATATGAGGGGTTAGGCGACCCGGACCGTTTTCTCGCCCCCCGGCTGGACGCTTAGCCGAGGCCCGTGCCGAGCGGGGCGTAGGCGCTGCGGACCGCCGCCGCCGCCGGCTTCGCGTGGCCCGCGTAGTCGAACAGGCCCTTGGTGTTCAACCCGCGCTCGATGTGGATCCCGGGGACCACCGACGAGATCGAGCCGCCGGCGAAGGTCGGCGCGACGCCGAAGTCCTTGAGGTTCCACACCAACATGCCGGACAGCGCCGGCATCGAGGTGTAGGTCTTGATGTGGAGGCGCAGGAGCCAGGACTGGTAGTCGTAGCCGCCGGGCAGGGCGGTCGGGTTGGCGCCGTTGGCCTCGGCTCCGAACTCGCTGACGAGCAGGACCTTGCCCTTGAAGGTCTTGGCGAAGCCCGCGGCGGTGTCGCGCAGGCGGGAGGCGATGTGGGCGCGGGACTCGTCGGCGCCCTCGTACCACCCGATGTAGTTGGTCAGCGCGACGGCGTCGACGTCGCGATAGATGCGGCCGGGCGACGAGGGCGGGTGCGCGCCCCAGAGGTCGACGGCGACCAGGCGGCCCGGGTCGCGGCGGTGGAGCTCCTGCGCCATGTCGCTCACGTACGCGATCTGCGACGCGTCGTGGCCGTTGCCGGCGATCTCGTTGACCAGGTTCCAGGCGACGATCGACGGGTGCAGCTGCTCCTGGCGCACGCTCAGCCGGACGCGCTCGCGCGCCGCGTGCGCCAGCGCGGTCGTCGAGGAGGTCCAGGCGCCCGGCGCGTCGACCGGGCCGACGCCCTGCCAGACCATGATCCCCGCGCGGTCGAGCCGCTCGAGCAGCGGCGCCGAGAGCGCGTGCTGCGCGCGCGTCGCGTTCGCGCCGATCGCCTTCAGCTCGGCGACGATCGCGTCCATGTCACCGGTGGTGAGCGCGTCTCCGCGGCCCTCGGCGTCCTCGTTGATCGACGCCCCGTGCAGCCGCAGCCGCTTGCCGTTCAGCAGCACCTCGCCCCCGACGCGGCGGATCTCCCGCAGGCCGACGCGGTCGTCCCACCCGCCCTCGCCCGGCACCGCGAGGTGCAAGGCGTACAACGACGGCGACCCGGGCGCCCACAGCGCCGGATCGCGGACGACCACGCGGGTGCTCACCGTCTTGGCCCCGCCCGGCGCGACCCGGACGCGCGGGAAGACGAGCGCCGGCCCCGCGCCGTCGTGGCGCAGCGTCCCGCGAACCTGGAGCACCCGCGTCGTCTTCGCGCGGTTGCGCACGACCACGCCGACGTCGACCGTCGCGGCGCCCCCGCCGTCGCCCGCGAGCCGCGTGCGCAGCGACGGCGCCTCGAGCTCCGAGCGCGCCAGCGGCCGCAGCGTCACCTCGCGGTTGATGCCGCCGTAGTTGAACCACGTGCGGTGCCAGCCCGCGCGCTTCTGGCGCGACGGGTAGCGGTAGTCGGCCTTGACGACGAGGCTGTGCGGGACGCCCGCGCGCAGCCGCAGCGTGAACTCGAACGGCAGGTAGGCGCCGGTGTGCGTCCCGAGCAGCCGCCCGTCGAGCCAGACCTCGGCGACGTGGTGGACCGACTCGAAGCGCAGCGCGAAGGAGCCGGTGCGCGGCGCGGTCAGGACCGTGCGGTACCAGGCGATCCCGCCGCGGTAGGCCGCGACGCCCGCCGCGCCCGTGACCTTCGCCGCGTTGGCGACGTGCGGGACGGTGACCAGCGCCCCCGGGAAGTGGCCCGCGGCCCAGCCGGCCAGCTCG
>JAOPZG010000203.1 GCA_025964215.1 Conexibacter sp. | reverse complement strand
GGGGCTCGACGCCTGCGCCGACGACTACCTCGTCAATCCCTTCGAGCGCCAGGAGCTGCTGGCCCGCCTTCGCGCGCTGCTGAGCCGCCGGCCGCCGCGCGGCTCGGCCTCGCTGGTGGTCGCCGACCTGTCCCTGAACCCGGACACCCACGAGGTCAAGCGCGGCGAGCGCGACGTCGAGCTGACCCAGCGCGAGTTCGAGCTGCTCGAGTACCTGATGCGCAACGAGCGCATCGTCGTCCCGCGCCAGCGGCTGCTGGAGGACGTCTGGGGCTACGACCCGTTCGCGACCACGAACACGATCGAGGTCTTCGTCTCGAACCTGCGCCGCAAGCTCGAGGGCGGCGGCGAGGCACGGTTGCTGCACACGATCCGCGGCGCGGGGTACGTGCTCCGGGCATGAGGTCGCTGGTCCACTCGATGACGCTGCGCTGGCGGCTCGCGTCGCTGGCGGCGGGGCTGACGTTCCTGGTGCTCTGCGGCTTCGCGCTGGTGATCGGGCAGGTCACGGCGTCGCGGATCCGCAGCGACTTCCGCCACGAGATGTCGACGGCGGTCGACAACCTGCTCAGCAACCGCCTGCCCATCAAGTACAACAACGGCAAGGCGACGATCCCCGAGTCGCTGGTGCGCACCTACGCGGCGCCCAACCAGGCGGTGATCCGCGTCCTGTTCAAGAACGGCGCGGAGATCGCGGCGACCGACCGGGCGCCCGACTTCGTCAAGCTCGGGCTGCCCGCGCAGAAGACCGGCGAGGTGGGCGGCTACCGCGTCGAGACGCGCGCGACGACGCTGGCGATCACGAACTCGCCGATCGGCTTCCCGGTGCTCGTGCAGTACGCGCGCCGGACCGCGCCGGTCGAGGCGAGCGTCCATCGCGTGCGCGTGATCCTGATCTTCGGCGTCCTGCTCGGCTCGGGCCTGGCGCTCGCGCTGGCGCTCGCCCTCTCGCGCCGCGCGCTCGCGCCGATCACGCGCCTGACCGCGACGGCGCGCGACATCGCCTCCACGCGCGACCCGAGCCGGCGCGTGCCGATCCCGGACACCGACGACGAGGTCGCCGAGCTCGCCCAGACATTGGACGACATGCTCCGAGCGCTCGAGTCCTCGCGCGAGGAGCGCGAGGCGGCGCTCGCGCGCCAGCGGCAGTTCGTCGCCGACGCGAGCCACGAGCTGCGCACGCCGCTGACCAGCGTGCTCGCGAACCTCGAGCTGCTGGCCGACGTGCTCGAGGGCGAGCGCGGCGAGGCGGCGCGCAGCGCGCTGCGCTCGACGCAGCGGATGCGGCGCCTGGTCGGCGACCTGCTGCTGCTCGCGCGCGCCGACGCCAAGCGCGAGGTCCCCCACGCCCCGACCGACCTCGGCCGCGTGCTGATCGACGTCGCGTCCGAGCTCGGCCCGGTCGCCGGCGAGCACGTGCTCACGGTCGACGCCCGGCCGGCGACGGTGGAGGGCGCGAGCGACGAGCTCCATCGCCTGGCGCTCAACCTGATCCAGAACGCCATCCAGCACACGCCGCCGGGGACGCAGGTCCACGCCTCGGTGAGCACGGACGGCGCGCACGCGCGGCTGGTCGTCTCCGACGACGGGCCCGGCGTCGCGCCCGAGCTGCGCGAGGAGATCTTCGACCGCTTCGTCCGCGCCGAGGGCGACCGCGGCGGCTCGGTCGGCCTCGGCCTCTCGATCGTGCGGGCGGTGGCGCAGTCCCACGGCGGCGACGTGGTGCTCGAGGCGCCAGCCGAGGGTGGGACGCGCTTCATCGTGACCCTGCCCGCGCTGGTGCGCGCGCCGGAGACGCAGCCGGCGTAGGGACTGGGCCCGACTGGGCACGGTGTCCGAGCCGCCAGGCGAGGTTTCCCTCAGACTTCGACAACCACCGGGAGCACCATCGGTCGCCGGCGCAGCCGGTCGTACACGAACTTCGCCAGGTCGTCGTGCAGTGCCTGCTGCAGCATGTCGACCTCGCGGATCTGCTCCTTGGCCGCCCGCGCCAGCGAGCCGGTGACCGTGGCGCGGATGTCGCCCAGCAGCTGCTCGGCGTCGTCGGGGTAGGGCACGCCGCGGAAGATGACCTCGGGGTCGGCGACGCTCGAGCCGTCCTGCTCGGAGACCGTGGCCACGACGACGAAGATGCCGTCCGAGGAGAGCATGCGGCGGTCGCGCAGGGCGACGTCGGTCACGTCGCCCACCTCCACCCCGTCGACGAAGATCATCCCCGCCTGCTCCTTGTCGCCCCAGCGTGCGCCGCGCTGGTCGATCTCGAGCGGCAGGCCGTTCTCGCCGCGGAAGATGTCGTCGGGGTCGATGCCGACGGACTCGGCGAGCTGACTGTGCAGCCGGATGCGCTTGAAGTCGCCGTGGAACGGCATGACGTAGCGCGGCTTGACGAGGTTGAGCATCAGCTTGATCTCCTCGGCGAAGCCGTGCCCCGAGGCGTGGATCGGCGCGTCGCGCGTGGTGATGACGTCGCAGCCGATGTGGAAGAGCCGGTCGACCGTCTCGTTGACCGCGCGCTCGTTGCCGGGGATCGGCGTGGCGCTGAAGACCACGGTGTCGCCGTCGTGCAGCGAGACCTGCGGGTGATCGTTGTGGGCCATGCGCCGCAGCGCCGACATCGGCTCGCCCTGGGAGCCCGTCGACATGATCACCAGCTTGTGGTCGGGGAAGTCCGAGATCTCGCGCGGCTGGACGAGCATGCCCTCGGGCACCGTGATGTGGCCCAGGGTGCGCCCGATGTTGACGTTCTTGCGCATCGAGCGGCCGACCAGCGCCACGCGGCGGCCCAGGGCCTCGGCGGCGTCGACGACCTGCTGGACGCGGTGGATGTTCGACGCGAAGCTGGTGACGACGATGCGCCCTTCGCAGCGGCTGAAGACGCGCTCGAGTTCGGGGCCGACGATCGACTCGCTGGCCGAGAACCCGGGCCGGTCGGCGTTGGTCGAGTCACCGCACAGCAGCAGGATCCCCTCGCGGCCCAGCTCGGCCAGGCGGCCCACGTCGGCGGGCACCCCACCAACGGGGGTCTGGTCGAACTTGTAGTCGCCGGTGATGAGGATGACGCCCTGCTCGGTGTGGATGGCCACCGCGGTGGCGTCCGGGATCGAGTGCGTCATGTGGATGGTCTCGATGTCGAACGGCCCGAGCTTGAGCTCCTCGCCGGGGTTCAGGTCGTTGACCGGAACCTCCTTGAGGCGATGCTCGTCGAGCTTGGAACGCGCCATCGCCATCGTCAGCTTGCCGCCGTAGACGGGGATGTTGGCGCCGAGCTCGCGCTGGAGGAACGGCAGGCAGCCGAGGTGGTCCTCGTGGCCGTGGGTGACGACGATGCCCTCGATGTCGTCGATGCGGCTGCGCAGGTAGGTGAAGTCCGGAAGGACGAGGTCGATCCCCATCATCTCGGCGGTCGGGAAACGCAGCCCGACGTCGACGACGAGGATCCGGCCGTCGATCTCGACGACCGTCATGTTCTTGCCGATCTCCCCCAGTCCTCCGAGGGGCAGCACGCGGATCTTGCTCACGCTGGGGTCAGTACTCCGTGGTTGGAAAGGACGGTGCGAAGGAGTTCGGTGCGCTCCTCGTCGGCTTCCACGAGCGGAAGCCGCAGCCGGCCGGAGCAGAGCCCGATGAGCTCGCACGCCTTCTTGATGGGAATGGGGTTGTGCCAGGCCGTGGCCGCGTAGATGTCCTGCAGGCCGGCGTCGATCTCGGCGCGCCGCTCGGGCTCGTCGATCAGGCGGCGCATCTCGTCGCCGACGACGTGGCTGGCGACGCAGATGCCGCCGGCGCCGCCCATGCCGAGGACGC
>JAOPZG010000152.1 GCA_025964215.1 Conexibacter sp. | reverse complement strand
CACGGCGACCTCCACTTCGCGCAGCTCCTCCGCGCGCCCGGCCGCACGCTGGTCGTCGACCTCGAAGGCGACCCGACCGCGCCGCTCGCCGACCGCCGCCGCCTCGACACGCCGCTCCGCGACCTCGCCGCGCTGCTGCGCTCGATCGAGCACCTCGGCGCGGCGGGTGCTCGCCGCGCGATGTTGGGGGACAGTCCCCCAACCGAGGCCGGGCCCTTCGTCGACGCCGCCTGCGCCGCCGCCCTCGCCGCCTACGAGGACGCCGCCGGCGCGCCCGTCGACCGCGCGCTGCTGGCCGCCCTGGAGCTCGCGAGCGAGTGCCGCGAGCTCGTCTACGCCTACCGCTCCGTGCCCGAGTGGGCCTATGCGCCCCAGGCCGGCCTGCGCCGGCTGCTCGCCCGACCCCACGACCAGGGACCGACCACAGCATGAACCCCGACGGCTTCCTCGCCGACGTCCTCGACGAGCCCGCGACGCTGGCCCACGTGCTGGCGCAGACCGACCAGGCGGACGCGCCCCTCGCCGACCTCGCCGCCCGCATCGGCCGCGCGCGCCTCGTCGTCCTCATCGGCATGGGCAGCTCGCGCTTCGCCGCGCTCACCGCCGCCGCGCACCTGCGAGCCCGCGGGATCGCCGCGGTCGTCGAGTACGCGTCCACGGACCTCCCGACCGTGCCCGCGCCCGACGTCCTCGCCGTCGGGATCTCCGCGACCGGCAACTCGGCCGAGACCGTCGCCGCGCTCGCGCGCCACCACGGCACGAGCGCCACCGCGGCGATCACGAACCACGCGCAAGGCGGGAAGCTCGGCGCCGTCGCGGACCTCGTCGTCCCGCTCCACGCCGGCGTCGAGGCCGGCGGCGTCGCGTGCAAGAGCTTCCAGGCGACGCTCGCCGTCCTGCTCCGCGCGAGCGGCATCCCGACGAGCGCCCTCGCCCCCGCCGCAGAGGCCCAGGCCACCCTGATCGAGAGCCGCAGGACGTGGCTCGACCCCGTCCTCGACCTCTTCGCCGACGCGCCCACCGTCTACGCGATCGCGCCCGCCTCCCGCATCTCCTCCGCGCTCCAGTCCGCGCTGATGCTGCGCGAGGGCCCGCGGATCCCCGCCGACGCGGCCGAGACCGGCGACTGGAGCCACGTCGACGTCTACCTGACCAAGCACCCCAACTACCGCGCGCTGCTCTTCGGCGGCTCGCCCTGGGACGGCGAGGCGCTGGAGTGGCTCCGGCAGCGCGAGGCGTGCTCGGCCGCCCCATCCCCGGCGCTGCCCAGCACGTCCCCTACCCCCACGCCGAGGACCCGCTCGTCGCCACCCTGGTCGACGTCACCGTCGCCGAGCTCGCCGCCGCGACGTGGTGGCGCCGGCGCATCGACGCCAACACCATGCCCTAGAGCGGCGACCGCCGCCCGCGTCCCGGAGGACGCGAGCGGCGGGATCTGCTCGCCGGAGGTCGATCGCCGTGCCGCTAGGCGATCGGGGTCTTCATGTCGGTCTGGATCTGCGCGGCGGTGAGCGCCTTGTTGTAGATCCGGAGCTCGTCCATGCGGCCCTTGAACCACTCGCCCCAGGACGTCGTGCCGCCGATGCGCAGGGCGCCGGTGCTCGTCGTGAGGGATCCCGGGACCTTCTTGGTGGAGGCGAGGACGCCGTCCACGTAGAGGCTCAGCGAGGTGCCGTCGTACGTGGCGGCGATGTGGTTCCAGCGGGTGGTGGCGAGCCCCGCGGTGCCGCGGGTGTCGAACCCGCTCGTGGTGAACACGTCGCCGGCCGGCTTGCCCGTGTCGCTCGAGGCGTACAGGCCGTAGCTCAACCCGGTGCCCCGCTCCTTGGCGAACGCGGTGCGGAAGCCGGAGATCGTCGAGGGCAGGACCCAGGCCTCGAGCGTCATGCCCGTGGTGAGGTCCAGCAGGTTGTTGTCGGCGACGGTGACCTGGTCCTTGTCACCGTCGAACGACAGGCCGCGGCCGTACTTGCCGAGCGTCGTCGACGTCGCGCCGGAGCGCACGCCGTTCAGCCCGTGACCGCTCAGGTCCTTGACCGTGGTGCCCGAGGTCTCGTTGAAGTTGTAAGCGGCGACGAGGCCGGTCGTGGTCGGGGGCGTCGGGTTGGTCGGCGGCGTGCTCGTCGCGGTGACCTTCCAGCTCGCGGAGTCCAGCGACGGATCCGTGTTGCCGGCCTTGTCGGTGGCGCGCACCGAGAACGTGTGGCTGCCGACGGCCAGGCCCGTGTAGCTCTTGGGCGAGGTGCAGGCGGCGAACGCGGCGCCGTCGAGCTTGCACTGGAACGTGCTGCCGGCCTCGTTGGAGGTGAAGGACAGCGAGGCGCTGGTCGACGTGCTGTCGGGCGGGACCGAGGTGATGGTCGTCGTCGGCGGCGTGGTGTCGGCCGGCGGCGTCGGGTTGCTGGGCGGCGTCGTGCCGGTCGCGCCGGTCTCGAAGGCGCCGGCGTCCGGGGCGAGGCCCGCGAAGCGGACGGCGCCGAGGATGTCGGTGGCCGGGTAGCTGGCGGAGTCCGCGGCGTCGATCAGCGGGCTGCCGGCCTTCGGGCTGCCGTCGCTGTTGACCATGAGCGAGGAGACCTGCTTGTCGGTCGAGCCGCACTTCTGCTCGGTCCAGACGTTCTTGCTCATCGTCGCGCCCGAGGCGCCGCCGCTGCCGCAGCCGGCGGAGAAGCCGTTGCCGGCGTTGCCGGTCCACGTCTGGTGCAGACCGCTCACCGTCGGGGTCTCCTGGACCTCTTGGCCGCCGGGGAAGACGTTGTTGCGCGCGACGAGGTTGGCGTAGCCGACGTCGATGGCGTAGTAGCCGCAGCCGGAGATGCCCATGTAGGAGTCGCCGAAGGAGTTGTTCTCGATCGTGACGTCATCACCCGGGTTGGTCCGCAGGTTGATGCACTCGTTGTCGTAGAACTTGTTGCGCAGGATCTTGATGCCGGTGTGCGGCTG
>JAOPZG010000122.1 GCA_025964215.1 Conexibacter sp. | reverse complement strand
GGCACGGCGACCTGGAGCGGCGCCGCGCTGGCCGACGTCCTCGCCCTCGCCGCGCCCACCGCCGGCGCGGCGCACGTGGCGTTCGTCGGCAGCGACCGCTCCGAGGAGGCGCGACCGCCGCAGCACTTCGGCTCCTCGATCCCGCTGGAGAAGGCGCTGCGCACGGAGGTGCTGCTGGCCTTCGCGATGAACGGCGAGCCGCTGCCGGCCGTCCACGGCGCGCCGGTGCGCGTGGTCGTGCCGGGCTACATCGGCGCGCGCAGCGTCAAGTGGCTGGAGCGCATCGAGCTGCGCGCCGACCCGTTCGACGGCTGGTTCCAGGACGTCGTCTACCGCCTGCTCGAGCCCGAGCAGGAGCCCGCGTCCGGCCGCGGGATGGCCTTGGGTGAGGTGGCGCTCAACGCCGACATCCTGATCCCCGACGACGGCGCCGAGGTCGCCGCGGGCAGCGTTGAAGTCAAGGGCTATGCCTTCGCGGGCGGTGAGCGCCACGTCGCGCGCGTCGACGTCTCGCACGACGGCGGCAGGACCTGGAGGACCGCGGAGCTGCTCGAGGACCTCGGCCGCTGGGCCTGGCGGCTGTGGCGCACCGAGCTCGACCTCCCGGCCGGCGAGCACGAGCTGCTCGTCCGCGCCTGGGACTCCGCCGCCGCCTCCCAGCCCGAACGCCCCGACGCGTTGTGGAACCCCAAGGGCTACGTCAACAACGCCTGGGGCCGCATCACCGTGCGGGCGGGCTGACGCGCGGCGCGTCGTCCCGGGAGGCAACGGAGGAACTCCGCGCGTGCCGGCCCGTTCGACGAGGCGTCGCGGCGGCGGGGCCGATGTCCGTAGTTGCACGGATGCGGAGCGCGGGGGAGCGGACGTAGGCTCGCGAGATGGTCCGGCCTCTCCTCGCGGCGCTCGTCGCCTGCTTCGCCGTGGTCGCGGTGGCGGCCGCGCCCGCGTCCGCGTCGATCACCCTGACGTACACCGGGACGACGATCGGGATCGCGGGGGCCGGGGACAACGCCACGTACCTGGCGTTCGACTCCGACGGCACCGTCACGGTCCGCAACTCGACGGGCGTCGTCAACGACAGCAGCTGCACCGCGGAGGTCGTCCCGACGCTCGGGACGTACTTCCATTGCCCGGGCGCGGCGACCGCCGTGGCCGCGAGCTACGGCGGCGGGCAGGACCTCCTGGACTTCGAGGACGTCTGCGTCCCGCAGATCACCGCGAGCCTCGGCGACGGGCCCGGCGAGTTCCAGCGCCCGGACGGCTGCCCCGACGACCAGCTCGCGACGGTGACCGGCGGCAGCGCCGACGACGTCTTCAACGGCGGCGCGGGCCCGGACCACTTCGACGGCGGCGGCGGCGCCGACCGGCTGCGCGGTGGCGGCGGGGATGACGTCCTCCACGGCGGCCCGGGCAACGACCCGGAGGTCTTCGGCGGCGACGGCAACGACCAGCTCTCCGGCGAGGACGGCGACGACAAGCTCCGGGGCGGCGCCGGCAATGACGCCGAGGACGGCGGCGCGGGCAACGACACGCTCGGCGAGTCCGACGCCGACGCGGGCGCCGACGACCTCCGCGGCGGTCCCGGCTCCGACGTGCTGGACCTCGACGCGCACGCCGGCGGCGCGGCGATCCTGCTCGACGACGTCGCCAACGACGGGACGCCGGGCGAGGGCGACGACATGCACTCAGACGTCGAGAAGGTCATCGGCACGCGCGGCGGCGACACCATGGCCGGGACCGCGGGCAACGACGTCCTCGACGGCAACTTCGGCGCCGACGTCCTGCGCGGCGGCGCCGGCGACGACAACCTGACGGGCGGCTCCGATGCCGACCAGCTCTACGGGGAGGCCGGCAACGACACGCTCTACGGCGGCGAGGGCGACGACCGCGTCGACGGCGGCCCGGGCATCGACAGCCTCTTCGGCGACTACAGCGCGTGCTCGGCCTACGGCTGCTCGAGCGGCAACGACCAGCTCTTCGCCCGCGACGGCGAGCCCGACGCGCTCAACTGCGGCGCCGGCGCCGACAGCGCGCAGATCGACGCCATCGACACCCTCGCGCAGGACGGCTTCCAGCTCTGCGAGGCCATCGACCGCGCGGTGCCACTCCCACCCGCGCCCGGCCCGACCCCCACGCCGCCGACGCCACCCAAGACGTCAGCGCCCGCCGCCCTCCAGAAGGCCACCGCGACCGGCGGCCGCAAGCGCCTGACGCTCACCCTCACCCTCCGCCGCGCGAGCACGATCACGATCACCATCACCCGCGTCGGCGCGCGCAAGGCCCTCGGCAAGCTGACCATCAAGGCCAAGGCGGGGAAGTCGACGCGCGTCGTGCGCAAGGTGGGGAAGCGCACGCTGCGGGCGGGGCGCTACCGCGTGGTCGTACGGGTTGGGACGACGACGAAGACGTTCACCGTGCGGGTGAGATAGGGCTCCGAGCCGCTAGAGCAGCCCCACCGCGCCGAGCTTGTAGACGGCCTCCACGCGGTTGCGGGCGCCGAGCTTGGCGAGGGCGCTCTGGAGGTAGGACTTGACCGTCGTCGGCGCGAGGAAGATCTCGGAGGCGATCTCGGAGTTGCTGGCCCCGTGCGCGGCGAGGCGCAGGATCTCGTGCTCGCGGGCGGTGAGGACGGAGCAGTGGAGCTTCGCGGCGGCCTGGCGCAGGACGCTGTCGGAGGGCGGGAGCGCGACGGTCTCGCCGCCGGCGACGCGGGCGATGGTGGCCGCCAGGTCCTCGGGCTCGGCGCCCTTGCTCAGCAGACCGTGGAAGCCGAGCCGGGCGACCTGCTCGCGGAGCGTCGGCGTCACCTGCGAGGCGAAGGCGAGCAGGCGCGTGTTCGGCGAGCTGGCGCGCAGGTGCTCGACCAGCTCCTCGAGCAGCATGTCGGGCAGCCACGGCTCCAGGAGCGCGACGTCCGGACGGACCCGCCGGGCCTCGGAGACGGCGCGGGCGCCGGACGCGGCCGTCGCCGCCACCGTGAAGCGGGGCTGATCGTCGAGGAACAGCCGGACGCCATGCTGCACGACCGGGTGGTGGTCGACGACCAGGATGCTGACCTGCCGTCCGACGGACTGCGCCGCGAGGATCGTGGGGATCCGCGTGTCGTCGACCGCCGACGGGTCCTGCAACGGCGTGTTGAGCGCCATGAGATGGGACATCCGATCTCCTCCTTGAGTTCAACGCTACAACACATATGGCGGCAGAATCAAGGAAAAGTTCAGTCGAGCTTCACACGTACCGAATCGAGATCCCGGTGCGGACAGCGCGATTCACGCGATCGTGCACGGGCGCGGAGCAGTGGAGCTCCACGGCGTATGTGCAGCCCGGTTGAACGCTCAAGCGCGGCTGTGCGGCGCTACAGCGCGAGCCGCAGCGGCTGCTGCAGGCCATCGCGGATCGCGCCGAGGAAGCGGGCGGCGTCGGCGCCGTAGAGCACGCGGTGGTCGCACGAGAGCGTCATGGTCATCATCGAGCGCGGCACGAAGGCCTCGCCGTCCCACACGGGTCGCGTCTCGAGCGCGCCGACCGCCAGGATCGCCGCCTGCGGCGGGTTGATCACGGCCGTGAAGTGCTGGATCCCGAACATCCCGAGGTTCGACACGGTGAACGTCCCGCCGCCGAGCTCGGCCGGGGTGACCGCGCCGTCGCGCGCCGCGAGCGCCAGCCGCCGGGTGTCGGCGGCGATCGCGCCGAGCGTCTTGCGGTCGGCGTCGAAGACGGTCGGGACGACGAGCGTCCCCTCGCCGGCCACCGCGACGCCGACGTTGACGCGGGCGTAGCGCTCGACGGCCCCGCCGGCGAACGCGGCGTTGGCGTCCGGGTGGCGCGCCAGCGCCAGCGCGGAGGCGCGGATCACGAAGTCGTTGAGCGACGGCGCGGGCCCGGCGGCGGCGTCCCCGTCGGCGGCGGCCAAGGCCTTCAACTCGCCACGCAGCCGCACCGCGTCGGTCATGTCGACGTCGACCGTGAGCAGGAACTCCGGCGCCTCGGTCTTGGACTGGACCATGCGCCGGGCGACGACGGCTTGGAGCCGGCTGAGCTCGCGGCGGTCGACGGCCCCGCGGCCG
>JAOPZG010000119.1 GCA_025964215.1 Conexibacter sp. | reverse complement strand
CGGAGTCGCTGCTCGGGCGCCTGCGGCCCGCGTCCCCGGCGGCCGGCCGCGGGCCCCTCGACGGCCGTGAGCTGCCCGCCGGCATCACCCGCCTGCTCGAGCTCGCGCGCCGCCAGCTCGACATGCCGGTCTCGCTCCGCACCGCCCAGGAGGACGGCGCGCCGAACGCCGGCACGACCGGGCCCGGCCTGCGCACCTACGCCAGCGCGCAGGTCCGGCTGCGCTCGGGCCACCTGTACGGGACGCTCTGCGCGGTCGACACGCGGCCGCACCCCGAGCTCGACCACGCCCGCGACCAGCTCCTGCGCTTCGTCGGCGAGCTCGCCGCCGAGCTCATCGACCAGTTCGAGGAGGATCGCGCCGTGCGCGCGGTCGAGCTCGGCGCGACCGGTGTCCGCGCGCTCCTGGCCGCCCTCGAGGCGCGGGACTTCTACACCAGCGAGCACTCGCGCGAGGTCGTCGCGCTGGCGCGCGCCGTCGCGCGCCGGCTCGGCCTCGATGAGCCCGCGGTCCGCGACATCGAGCAGGTCGCGCTGCTGCACGACGTCGGCAAGGTCGGCATCCCCGACGCGATCCTCCAGAAGCAGGGCCCGCTCGACGACCAGCAGTGGCAGATCATGCGCCAGCACCCGATCATCGGCGAGCGCATCATCGCCGGCACCGCGGGCCTCACCCACCTCGCGCCGGCCATGCGCGCCGAGCACGAGCGCTACGACGGGAGCGGCTACCCGGACGGGCTCGCCGGGGAGGCGATCCCGCTCGCGAGCCGGATCACGCTCGCGTGCGACGCCCTGCACGCGATGACCAGCGACCGGCCCTACCGCGCGGCGATGAGCACGGCGCGCGCCCGCGAGGAGCTGCGCGCCTGCGCCGGCACGCAGTTCGACCCGGCGGTCGTCGACGCGCTGCTCGCCGAGCTCGACGCGGCCGGCTGAGCGGCGCGCTCAGCCGGAGCGCTCGCGCAGGAGGAGCGAGACCACCACCTTGGCCGTCGCGGGGTCCGGGTTGAGGGTGGGGTCGCCGCCGTTGTGCAGGAAGCGCTCGCCGATCGAGACGACGCCGTCGGCGATCGCCTCCAGCGGCGCGGGCGGGCGGTAGCGGCCGGCGGCGACCTCCTCGTCGAGCCGCGCGACGATCGCGGCGAGCAGGCGCGGGCGGATCGGCCCGCGGTGCGCGGTGAGCATCCGCAGGCCGGACTCGCCCTCGTGGGCGAGCAGCGCGCGGAGCGCCGTCTGGCCGGCGACGAGGTCGAGGAACCGCCCGACCGCGGCCTCGAGGCGGGCGGCGCCGCCGGTCCCGCGCGACTGCGTCCAGCTCACGTCGAGCAGCGCCTGGAGGTCGGCCCAGACGACGTCGGCGAGCAGCCGGTCGCGGTCGCCGGTCCAGCGGTAGAGCGTCCCGCGCGAGACGCCGAGCTCGGCGGCCAAGGCCACCATGTCGAGGCGGCGCCCGGCGCGCACCCACGCGCGAGCGAGGGCGAACGCGTCGCCGGGCGTCGGGCGCGCGGGCGCCGGCGGTGCTGCCGGCGCCATCGCGGCGCGGAAGGCGGGGGTCGACTCCACGGGCGGCACCTTACCCGATGGACACTTGCGCTCGCGTGTTCCATCACAGTACATTGGCGCCCGAGTGTCCGATTTGGGAGGAGCACGGGTGATGCGGGTGCGTGGGATGACGGCGGCGGCGTTCGCCGTCCTGATGGTGCTGGCGTGGTGCGGGACGGCGGGCGCGGCAGGGGTCAAGCCGCTGCCGCAGAGCTTCCTCTGGGGCGTCTCGAGCTCGGGCTTCCAGAGCGAGGGCCACACGACGCGGGCGAACTGGAACGCGTACATCGCGCGCGACGGCACGAAGGACGCCTACGGGGACTCGGTCGACTTCTACGACCACTACGCCTCGGACATCGCGCTCGCCGCGAAGCTCGGCGTCACCACCTACCGGATCTCCATCAACTGGACGCGGGTCGAGCCGCGGCCGGGCGTCTTCTCGCAGGCCGGGCTGCGCTTCTACGACCGCGTTCTGGCCAAGATGAAGCACTACGGGATCCAGCCGCTGATCACGCTCAACCACTGGGACTACCCGCAGTGGGTCGGCGCGCAAGGCGGGTGGACCAACCACAAGACGGTCGACGACTTCCTCGCGATGACGCGCGTCATCGTCCAGCGCTACGCCGCGCAGACGCGCTACTGGCTGACGTTCAACGAGGAGCTGTTCTACGAGTACGTCGAGCAGGGCGAGTTCCCGCTGCGCGCCGACCAGGTGCCGACCATGCGCACCAACATGATCGACGCGCACCGCCGCGCCTACGACCTCATCCACCGCCTCGACCGCGACGCGCTGGTCTCCACCAACTACGCGTGGCCGGGCCGCGGCGCGCTGAGCTCGCTGGAGACCGACCCCTTCATGAAGGCGGTCGCCGGCAAGCTGGACTACGCGGCGCTCGACTACTACTACCCCGCCTACGACCAGGTCGCCTCGCTGCTGAACATCCAGGCCGGCACGCCGTGGCTCGCGCCGCTGGACCCGTTCGGGATCTACACCGCCTTGCGCTCGATGCACCGCATGTACCCCAAGATCCCCGTGTTGGTCACCGAGAACGGGATGGGCACCAAGGACGGCGGGCCGCGTCCCGACGGCGTCACGCGCCAAGAGAGCCTGAAGGACACGGTCTACTGGGTCCAGCGCGCGCGGGCCGCCGGCGTCCCGGTGATCGGCTACCTCTACTGGAGCCTCACCGACAACTACGAGTGGGGCACCTACACGTCGCGCTTCGGCCTCTACCGCGTGGACGTCAAGACCGACCCGTCGCTGCGCCGCCGGCCGACCGCCGCGGTGCCGGTCTTCCGCCGGGTGGTGCGTGCGCGCGGCGTGCCGGGCGCCTTCACGCCCGCCGAGAAGCCGGCCGCCGCCGACTGCGCGACCGCCTCGGTCGCGCCACCCGACCGCGCGGCGTGCCGGGCGGCGGTGGG
>JAOPZG010000116.1 GCA_025964215.1 Conexibacter sp. | reverse complement strand
CGACTGGCGCTGGACGATGGCGGTCGTCGGCGGCGCGGCGGGCGTCGCGCTGCTCTGCGTGCTGCTCGGCCTGCGCGACCGGCCGTCGGACCTCGGGCTCGCGCCCTACGGCGGCGTCGCCGAGGCGGCGCCCGGGCCCGCCCACCCGCGCCTGAAGACGCTGACCGTGCTGCGCGAGGTCGCGCGCGACCGCGTCTTCCTCGCGCTCGTCGGGTCGTTCTTCATCTGCGGGGCTACGACGGTCGGGCTGATCGCCGTCCACCTGATCCCGGCCGCGCACGACCACGGGATCCAGGCGGGGGAGGCCGCGTCGCTGATGGCCGCGATGGGCGTGCTGGACATCGCGGGGACGACCGGCTCGGGCTGGCTGACCGATCGCTTCCCGGCGCGCCGGCTGTTGTTGGTGTACTACGTGGGGCGCGGGATCTCGCTGCTGATCCTGCCCTTCGCGCTCTCGGCCAAGGGCCCCGCGCTGACCGCGTTCACCATCTTCTACGGGTTGGACTGGATCGCCACCGTCCCGCCGACCGTCGCGCTCGTCACGCAGCGGTTCGGGCGCGAGAAGGGGCTCGTGGCGTTCGGCTGGATCTTCGCCGGCCACCAGCTCGGTGGGGCGGCCGCGGCCTTCGCGGCGGGCGCGGTCCGCGACAGCGCGGGGACCTACGACGGCGTCTTCGTCGTCTCCGGGCTGCTCTGCTTCGCGGCGGCGCTGATGCTCGCGGCGGTCCGCGTGCGGCCGCTGCGCCAGCCGGCGGTGGTCGCCACCGCGTAGCTAGCCGCGGTGGTGGTCGACGACCTCGATGTTGTTGCCGTCGGGGTCGAGGACGTAGGCCGCGTAGTAGCCGGGGTGGTACTGCGGGCGCTCGCCGGGCGCGCCGTTGGAGCGGAAGCCGGCGGCGGTGGCGTCGGCGTGGAAGCGCCGGACGGCTGCCTCGTCGCCCGGGAAGGCCATGTGCAGGCCGGCCGTCGCCTCGCCGGGGACGAGCGAGAACGAGCCGCCCTCGCGCGTGGCGCTCAGCGTCGTGCGGTCCTCACCGGCGTGGCGGACGTGCAGCCCGGCGGCCTCGGCGATGGTGGTGTAGAACGCGGTCGCGGCCGGCAGGTCGTCGACGCGGATCCACAGGTGGTCGATGATCCCCTCGCGCCGCAGCCGCTGGTGGTGGACGGCCTCGACGCTGTTGCCGTCCGGGTCGCGGAGGAACGCGCCGTAGTAGTCCTCCATGTACTCCGGCCGCTCGCCGGGCGCGCCGTCGTCCTCGTAGCCCGCGTCGACCCCCGTCTGCCAGAACGCGTCGACCTGCGCGCGCGAGGGCGCGACGAACGCGACGTGGAGCCGCCGCGTGACCGCGTGCTCGCCGGCGGCCTGCGTCAGCGAGAAGTCCCGCCACTCCGCGAACGCGTCCGTGGAGTAGGACTCGTCGACCCCGAGCTGCGTGAGCAACGTGGTGTAGAACGCCTCGGAGGCGGCGCGGTCGGTGACGCGGAGCGTGACGTGGTCGAACACGGCGCTAGCGCTTGCGGACCTGGACGGCGGTTCCGTACGCGCAGATCTCCGTCCACGTGCCGCCGAGCTCGCTCGTGTCGAAGCGGAAGGCGAGGACCGCGTTGGCGCCCTTGCCGCGCGCCTCCTCGACGAGCCGCTCCGAGGCGTGGTCGCGGCCCTCGGCGAGCATCTTCGTCATGCCCTTCAGCTCGCCGCCGACGAGCGACTTGAAGGACGCGCCGATCTGCGAGCCGACGTTGCGCGAGCGCACGGTGAGGCCGAAGACCTCGCCGAAGACCTCCTCGACCTCGTAGCCCGGCAGGTCGTTCATGGTGCTGATGATCATGTCGCGATCCTAGGGCCTCTCAAGATCGCTGCGCGCCGGCGGATGGTGGAGGGACGTGACCATGGACGACTCACCGCGCGCGGCGATCCCAACCCCTACATCGCGCTCGGCCGCGTCCACGAGGCGTGGCGCGCGTCAGCCCGCCAGCCGCGCGAGCGTCCGGCGCAGGCGCGTGCGCTCGGTGGCGCTGACGCCGGCGAGCAGCTCCTCCTCCATCGCGCGGATCGCGCGGCGGGCCGCGGCGTGGCGGGTCGCGCCGGCCTTGGTCAGCGAGACGATCCGCGCGCGGCGGTCGGCGGGGTCGGGCGTGCGGGTGATCAGCCCCTCGCCCTCGAGCTCGTCGAGCAGCCCGATCAGGCGCGTCTTGTCGTGGCGGATCGCCTGGGCGAGCGCGAGCTGCGTCCCGGCCGGCGCGTGCGCGAGGTGCGAGAGCGCGATGTAGCCCCACATCGAGAGGCCGTGCTCGGCCAGCAGCGGCCGCTCGGCGTCGATCAGCCGCCGGGTGATGCGCGCGAAGAGCGCGCCGAGGTCCTCCTCGTCCGCCATCCGCGGAACTCTACGCGTTGACAGATCGTCTGCTGTGGTAGACGATAAGCATATGCCTACGAATGCGACCACCGCTCCCGCCGCGACCCGCCAGATCTCGATCGCCGCACCGCCGGCCGACGTCCTCGCCCTCGTCGGCGACCCGCGCCGCCTGCCCGACTGGGCGCCGGCCTTCGCGAGCGGCGTCGCGCCCGGAGACGGGGAGGACCGCTGGCTGATCGGCACCGGCGACGCGCGGTTCGCCATCGAGGTCCGCGTCTCCCACGAGCTCGGCACCGTCGACCTCCTGCGTCCCGACGACCTCACCTTCGGCGCCCGCATGCGCGTCCTGCACAACCTCGCCGGCAGCGAGCTCGTCTTCACCATCGTCTTCCCACCCGGCGTCGACGACGCCGCGATCGCCGCGCAGATGACCACCATCGAGGCCGAGCTGGAGACGATCCGCACGCTCGTCGAGGCGCCGTGAGGACGCGGACGATCCCCGGCCCGCTCCCGCACAGCGACGGCCCCGTGCTCGTGAGCCTCACCGAGCTCACCGCGCGCCGGGCGCGCGACCTGCCCGGGATCGCCCGGGCCGGCCTCGCGCTCACGCGCGGCTGGTGGGCGCTGCCGGGCGCGATCGGCGTGACGCTCTACCTCGACCCCATGGACAAGGTCGGCGGCTCGCTCTCGACGTGGGCGAGCGAGGAGGACCTGCGGCGCTTCGTCGCGCTGCCGCGCCACGTCGCGATCATGCGCGCCCACCGCGGCCGCGTGCGCGTGCGCGCCGCCACGTGGACGGCGGAGCGCTTCCGCGTGGCCGAGGTGCTCGCGGAGCGGGAGGCGTGGCTGCCCGGCTGACGTTCGCCGCCCGCGCCGGTGGGGCACGATGCACGGGTGCTCTTCGCCGACCTCGCCGCCACCTCGATCGCCGTCGGCGCGACGCGCTCGCGCAAGCGCAAGGCCGAGCTGCTCGGCGAGACGCTGCGGGCGCTGGAGCCGGGCGAGGTCGAGCCCGCGGTCGCGTACCTGAGCGGGGCGCTGCGCCAGCGGCGCACGGGCGTCGGCTGGGCGTCGTTGCAGGAGCTGCCGCCGCCGGCGGAGGCGCCGTCGCTCGAGATCGGGGAGGTCGACCTGCTGCTCGAGCGCGTCTCCGAGCTCTCGGGCGCGGGCTCGCAGGCGGCACGTCGCGCGGCGATCGCCGACCTCTTCGCCCGCGCGAGCGCCGACGAGCAGACGTTCCTGCGCGGCCTGCTCTCCGGCGAGGTCCGCCAGGGCGCGCTGGCCGGCGTGATGG
>JAOPZG010000100.1 GCA_025964215.1 Conexibacter sp. | reverse complement strand
AGCGACGCGCTGGTGATGCTCCCCTACCTGCTGAGCGAGCGCGCGCCGCACTGGTCGACGCTGCCGCGCGGCGCCTACGTCGGCCTCACGCGGGCGCACCGGCGCGAGCACCTCGTGCGCTCGGCGCTCGAGGGCGTCTGCCAGCAGCTCGCGCTGGTGCTCGCCTCGCTGCGCGACGCGGGCAACGAGGTGCGCGAGATCCGCGCGACGGGCGGCTTCGCCCGCAGCGACCTCTGGCGCCAGATGCTCTGCGACGCCCTCGGCCAGCCGGTCGGCTTCCCCGAGGGCCACCAGGGCTCGGGCTTCGGCGCGGCGCTGCTCGGGATGGAGGCGCTGGGGCTCGTCGCGTCGATCGACCGCGCCGCGGAGCTGGTGCAGATCGACGAGGTCCGCGAGCCCGATCCGGCGGCCGCGGCGACCTACGCGGCGATGCTCCCGACGTTCGAGGCGCTCTACGACGCGCTGGGGCCCACGTTCTCGCGGCTGCGAGCCCTCAGCAGCTGACGCGCTGCGAGCGAGAGCGGCGCGTTCTCGCGGCTGCGCGCGCTCGGCGCCGAGGCTGCAAGAACGCCTGCACCTTGAAGGGGTTCGCGCCGCTAGCGTGACGGCGCTTCACCCCGCCGCATGACGTTCCGCCGCCTTCCGCTCAACCGTGCCCTGCTCGCGCTCGCCGCTCTGCTCGCGTGCGGCCTCGCCGTGGCCGTCTCCGCGCACGGCGCCTCGGAGGGCAAGCTGCGCTCGACGATCCACAGCAGCAAGGTGCGCGAGGCCGCGCTCGGCGACGCCGCCGCGCACCTGGCCCGGCTGGAGCGCGCGAGCGCGCGCGAGGTCGCGATCATCGAGGGCCGGCTCGCCGACGCGCAGGAGAACCTCAACGCCGCGCAGGCGCGGCTCGCCACGACGCAGGCGAAGCTCGCGAGCGAGCGGACGCGGCTCGCGCGGCTGCGCAAGCGCCTCGCGCAGTCGCGCTCGGTGCTGACCGAGCTGCTGCGCCGGCGGTACATGTCGACGCGTCCGGACATCGTCTCGGTCGTGCTCGACGCGCACGGCTTCGCGGACCTCCTGGAGCGGATGGACTTCCTCAAGCGCGTCGAGGACTCCGACACCGAGATCGTCGACGTGGTGCGTGCGGCGCGCCACGACGCCGGCCACGAGACCGTGGTGCTGACGCGGCTGCAAGCCGAGCGCCAGGCCGAGACGATCGCCGTCCAGCGCGAGCGCGACGCCCTCGCCGGCATGGAGTCCGCCGCGCAGGCGCGCCGCAACGCGCTGGCCCAGGCGCGCGCCGCGCGGCTGGCCGCGCTGCACGCGACGCGCTCGGGACGCCTCTCGGCGCAGAAGACCTTGAAGAAGCTCCTCGCCGACCGTGCGCGCGCCGCCGTCGACACGGCGGGGCCGGGCGGCCCTTGGGCGATCCCGTGGGCGATCGTCCAGTGCGAGTCGGGCGGCCAGAACCTGCCGCCGAACTCCGCGGGCGCCTCGGGCTACTACCAGATGATGCCCGCGACCTGGGCCGGCCTCGGCGGCTCGACCTCCGCCGCCTACAAGGCCTCCAAGGCCGAGCAGGACCGCCTCGCGAGCAAGTTGTGGAACAACGGCGCCGGCGCGTCGAACTGGGTCTGCGCCGCGCTCGTCGGCGTGATCTAGCGCGACCTGCGGCCGCTACGGCCGCCCGTCCACGTCGATCGTCGTCTTCGCCTGCTTGCCCTTGAGCTCGGTGGTGTAGACCGACAGCGACAAAGGCACCGGGCGGGCGCCGCTGAGGTCCGACATGCGGCTCTTCGCGCGCTTGCGGAGGCTGTCGGTCGGGACCATCGCCCCGCGGCTGACGGCGACCTTGATGCGCTGGGCGCCGCCCTTGCCGGGCACGCGGACGACGAGCTTGCCGGACCTCGACAGCGACCAGTGCTTCCGCGAGAGCCGCTTGCCGTCGACCAGGACGACCACGCCGGAGCGGGCGCGCGAGGGCCGCGAGCGCAGGCCCGCGGGCAGGACGACCGTGGCGCGGCGCAGCGCGTGGGCGCTGCTGGGCGAGCGGGCGATGTCGACGCCCAGGCGCGGACGGGCGCTCGCCAGCCCGGACACGCCACTGGCGACGAGCGCGCCCTTGCGGCAGGCGGCCGCGTCCAGCACGGGCTGCTGGGTCGAGCGCTGGCCGGCCTGGCTCACGAGCGTCGCGTCCGACGGCGCGAACTCCGAGGCGCAGAGGTCCGAGATGTTGGTGAACGGGCCGACGTGGTCCTTGCTCCCGCCGGCGAACGACAGCTTGAAGTCGCTCAGCGGGACGTCCGGCAGCTTGGTGAAGTGCGCCTCCAGCCGGCCGGCCAGCGGGCTCAGCCGCAGCACGCCGTCGAGCCGCAGCGAGACGCCGGGCGCCTTCAGCACGACGCTCACGTAGGGCAGCTCGACGCCGGGCTCGTCCGGCGCGGGCACGCCGATGTTCGACAGGTACACCGGCCCCGTCAGCCGGTCCTGGAGCAGCGGGCTGACCGCGCTCGCCGTGCCGACCTTCGAGGACGCCGGGCACGCGTCGGCAGCAAGCTGCGCCGGCTGGCAGATCGCCTCGCTGAGCGCCGCCGGGTTGGCCTGCATCGCCGCCGAGACGAGCACGTCGACGTCCTCGAGCGCGGCGTCGGTCGCCGGCTTGGTGATCTCGGTCTGGAACGGCGGCTGCGAGTTCGCGGCCTTGACGTCCGGGTCCTCGATCGACGTCGAGACCTTCGGGCGGAACTTCAGCTTGTCGCAGCCGGTGGCCTGGAACGGCCCGCTGCCGTTGCCGACCGTGCCGTCGACGCCGGTCATGGAGACGTCGAAGCTGCGCAGGTCGCAGCCCGACGGGTTCAGCAGGAAGTCCTTGCGGTCGATCGTCATCTGCAACCGCCGCAGCCCGAGCGGGAAGCCCTTGAACGCGGCGGGCAGCGCGGCGCTGACGTGGACCCGCGCGTCGCTCTTGCCGAGCGTCAGCGGGTTGGCGAGCGTGAAGACGCCGAGGTCGATCGGGCCGACCTTGACGGGGATGTCGAGCCAGATCCGCGCGATCGCGGTGGAGGTCCCGGTGCCGAGGTAGACGTTGCCGTGCAGGGTGACCGTCGTCGGACCCGAGCCGATCGCCGTCGTCACCGTGCCGATCTGCGACGTCGACGGGCAGCCGCCGACCTGCGCCTTGGCCGTCGGGCACATCGGCACGCTGTAGACGGCGCCGACGAGCCCCTCGGGGAGCGCGACGTCGAGCGCCCTCGGCCGCCGCGAGCCGGCGTCGCGCTGGAGGTCGAGGCTGAGCGTGCCGCCGCCGAGCGCCTGCGTCGAGGACATCTTGCCGGAGATCGTCGGCGTCTCCTTGGGCGCGCAGTGCCCCTGGCCGTCGTCGGAGAACGTCTCGGTGAGCGACGTCGTCACCGTCGCGCCGGTGCTGAACGGCGTCGCGAGCGTCGAGGTCGTGTAGTCGCCGCACGCCGGCGGCGTCGTGAGCACGCCGCGCGGGCCGCCGAAGAACGTCAGCAGGAAGCGCGTGTACGGCACCTGCGGCAGGCCGTCGAGGGTCGTCGTGATCTGCCCGGTGTCGTCGTCGAGCGTGACGTTGCCGACGAGCTTGACCGTGACGCCCTGCTTCTGGGCGAAGAAGTAGATCTGGTACGGATGCCCGGGCGAGCGTGCGAAGAAGACCTTGCCCGCGACCACGCCGAGCAGCGGGTTGTCGAACGTCACGGTGCCGATCTGCGACGCGGCCGGGCACTTGATCGGGTCGTCGCCCTGCTTGCCGAACTGCGCCGCCGAGCACAGCTGCAAGCCGCCGTCGGCCAGCGCCGGGTTGAACCCGAAGCCCGTCGGCAGGCGCACGACGGCCTTCGAGGTGTGCGACGGCGCGCGGGTGCCGACGTTCTCGGGGAGCGTCAGGCCGATCGTCGCGCCGGTCGGCTGGTCGATCCCGTGCGTGTCGAAGTCGGCGACCTGCTGGGGGCTGTAGGGATCCGATGCGCAGTTGGTCGCGCGGTACGGCGCCTTCGCGGTCACCTCCTTGCTCGAGGCGTAGGAGTCGATCGCCACGCTGACCGAGTTCGGGTCGCAGTTGGTCGGGTTGACGATGAAGTACGGCCCGGCCGGCGTCGTGCCGTCGAGCGTGAGGGCCATCGAGGTGATCGTCAGCGGGATCCCGTTCAGCGTCTTCGGGATGTTCTTGATGACGTTGACGAGCCCGTAGTCGCTGTCGTCGCGCACGTCGACGTCGACGTCGAGGACGATCTTGCCCAGCAGGCCGCCCACCGGCCGCACGACGATGCCCAGGCGCGCGGGCCGGTCCGCCGGCGGGACGACGTTGTAGACCGTGCCGGTCGACGGCGTGTCGATCGGGATGCCCGCCGCCTGCGCCATCACCGTGGTCGAGCCGACCTCGCTCGCGGCGGGGCACGCGTCGGCGGCCAGCTGCGCCTCGGTGCACTGCGGCACCGCGCGCGGGTTGCCGAGCAGCCCCGTCGGCAGGTTGACCGTGACGTCCTTGAGGTCGTCGGAGGCGCTGGAGAACGCGACGTTCAGCGTGAAGTTGCTGTGCGCCCCCGCCGTCGTGTCGTCGGAGGTGAGGCTGAGGCTGCTCACGCCGATGGCGTGCGCCCGCGCCGGCGCCAGGGTGAGCATCACCCCCACGCCGAGCACGAGCACGATCAGCGCGCGCGTCGTCCTTGCCAGACCCCTGTCCCCTGCCAGCACACCGGAAGATGTACCCGAGCGGACGAGCGCGAAACGCGCGCGTTTTCAGTCCACGAAGAGGTCGGCCTGGAGCTCCGCGTCGTCGCCGCCGTAGGAGTACTCGCTCAGGTCGGTGACGCCCTCCTCGGCCAGCACGTCCTCCACCAGCGCGAGGTTGCCCGTGTACTCGCGGCTCTCGCGCGTGAAGATCGCATAGGCCGCGTCGGCCACGATCGCCGGCTTGCGGGACTTCGCCATCGCGGCGTCGCCGCCGAGCAGGTTCTGCACCGCCGCGGTCGCGACGAGCGTCTTCGGCCACAGCGAGTTGAACGCGATCCCGTCGCCCTTGAACTCCTCGGCCATGCCGAGCGTGCAGAGGCTCATGCCGTACTTGGCGAGCGTGTAGCCGATGTGGCCGCCGAGCCAGCGCGGCTCGAGGCTGATCGGTGGAGAGAGCGTCAGGACGTGCGCGTTCTCCGACGCCTTGAGGTGCGGGACGCACGCCTTGCTGACCACGTAGGTGCCGCGCGTGTTGATCGACTGCATCAGGTCATAGCGCTTCATGTCCATGGCCTCGGTGCCGGACAGGTTGATCGCGCTGGCGTTGTTGATGCAGATGTCGATGCCGCCGAACTTCTCGACGGTGGCGGCGACGGCGCCGGCCACGGACTGGTCGTCGCGGATGTCGCCCACGATCGGCAGCGCCTGGCCGCCGGCCGCCTCGATCTCCTCGGCGGCCGTGTACACGGTCCCCTCGAGCTTGGGGTGCGGCTCCGCCGTCTTGGCGATGAGCGCGACGTTCGCGCCGTCGCGCGCGGCGCGCACGGCGATGGCGAGTCCGATGCCGCGTGAGGCACCGGAGATGAACAGGGTCTTTCCTGCGAGCGTTCGGGGCACCGGTGCATCCTATTGCGGGAATCGCGCGATGCTGTATGCAGCATCCGGAACGATCGGCGACCGGCATGTACCACTTGCTCTCAGAGAACTTCCAGAACCCTGCGTAAGGACGCGCCAAGTTGGCCGTTGCGTGACCAGAAGTGTCGCGCGGTTCACGATTCTGAGCGATGATGCGTGCGGCAACACTCCCTGACCCCCGAGGAACGCCATGCCTACGATCACCAGCGTCGATGACCAGCGATACGTCAAGGCGCTGTCGCATCCACTGCGAGTCCGGATCCTGGGGATCCTGGAAGAGCAGCCCGCGAGTCCCGTCGAGCTCAGCCAGGTGCTCGACGCCACCCTGGGCACGATCTCCTACCACGTGCGACAGCTCAACGAGCTCGGGCTCCTGGAGCTCGTGCGCGAGACGCCGCGCCGTGGCGCCATCGAGCACCACTACCGGGCCAAGCCCCGGCCCAAGAGCGGCGGTGACGCGTGGGACAGCGTCTCGGTCATCGCCAAGCAGGCGGTGATCGGCGCCGAGCTGGCCCAGACGACCGAGGTCGCCAGCCGCGCCGCCGGCGTCGGCGGCTTCGACCGCGAGCACGCGCGGCTGGAGCGCCTGCGCCTGAGCCTCGACGCCAAGGGCGTCGAGCAGCTCTCCAAGGCGGTCGTCAAGCTCGTCGCCGACGCGCGCAAGATCCAGGAAGCGGCGACCAAGCGCCTGGGCAACGGCAACGGCGCGCCTACGGACACCGCGCTCGTGGCGATGCTCTTCGACGCCGTCGGCGCGCCGGACCCCAGCGCCGGCCGGCCGGAGCCGACGCAGAAGCCCCGCAAGCCGCGCAAGCGCGCGGCCTGAAAACGGCACGCCGGGCCCCCGACGCGTACGACTTGCGCCGGGGGCTCGAAAGTGTCGTCACAGCTTTGCCGCAGGTGCGTCATAAAGGTCATGGCCCCACGACGTGACGATCTCTGCGGCGCCCGTTTCCGGCGCGACAAGACCGAACCCGAGCCACACGTCCCCGAGACCGAGGAGCTGGGACTCACCGGTCTCGGCGCCGCGTTCATCGACCTCCTCCGCGACGACGAGCGCTTCCGCGACGTCATCGCCGACCCGTTCGGCGAGCAGCAGGATCCGGCGGCGAAGGGCTGAGGCACGCGCCGCCCGATCCACCCGTCCCCCACGCCCTGCTGAACGTCTACGATCCGTGGACGATGCCCGAGCCGACGATCTCCCCTGCCCTGTACCGCGCCGGAGAGGGCGAGCCGCTCGTCCTCATCCACGGCTTCACGGCGACGTGGCGGTGCTGGCTGCCGGTGCTCGCCGAGCTGGTCCCGCGCTTCGAGGTGATCGCCCCGACGCTCCACGGCCACGACGGCGGCACGCCGATGCCGCCGCACAAGGACCCGTTCAGCATCGCCCGCGCGGCCGACCTGCTCGAGGAGCACCTCGACAGCCTCGGCGTCGGCTCCGCGCACCTGGCCGGCAACTCGATGGGCGGCGCCCTGGCGCTCGAGCTCGCCAAGCGCGGCCGCGCCCGCAGCGTGGTCGGCATCTCGCCCGCCGGCGGCCTGCGCCCCGGCGACGACGCCGCGGCCAAGCAGATCATCAAGGTCTTCTCGCGGATGCAGACGACCACGAGCAAGTCCATCAAGTTCCTGCCGAAGGTGATGGCGCGGCCCGGCCTGCGCCGCCTCGCGCTGCGCGACGTGATGACGCGCGGCCACCAGGTCCCGGCCGCCGAGGCGCTCGGCCTCGCCTACTCCTCGGTGCGCTGCGCGATCGTCGAGGACGTCTACGCGGTGCTGCGCGCCGGCGAGGCGTCGGTCCACGACCTCGGCGCGATCGACGTCCCGGTGCTCGTCACCTGGGGCGACAAGGACCGGATCCTGCCGATCGACGTGCACTCCCCGCGCCTGCGCGAGGAGATCCGCGGGATCGAGTTCCGCGTCACGCCGGGCCTCGGCCATACGCCGATGTGGGACGACCCGGGCCTGATCGCAGCGACGATCGGCGACTTCGCGGCACGCGCGGCGGCGACGGGGCGGGCGGGGACGGTCTCCGCGGCGGCGTAGGCTCGGCCGCGGCGACGCGGGCGAGCCCGGCGGAGATGCCGAGCACGAACAGCCCGCAGAACAAGAGCATCAACAACGCCGAGGGCGTCCAGAGCCAGCCCGGGACGTAGTCGCGGCGCTCGGTCTGCATCGCCGCGACGTCGCTGACGAAGGACGCGGTGAAGCGCTCGGGCCGCACGAGGCCCGGCGTCGGGATCGACGGCTCGCGCGGGAGGTGGAGCGCAAGCGCGACGAACGCGCGGCCGCTCTGGAGGCGCAGGTTGGTCTTGTAGTCGCCGTAGAGGGGGACCGGGCCGTCGGTGCGGTAGACGCCGGGCGCGACCTCCTCGAGCTGCCGCGAGACGCGGTTGCCGCCCTGCCAGGCCAGGACCTGGCGCAGCTCGGCGTGCTTGGCGAGCTTCGGGTCGGAGAAGCGGACGGTCGCGATCGCCTCGCGGTGGGCGTCGTCGCGGCCGGCGACCGGCGCGAGCGTGACGGTCGCGGTCAGATGCGAGGGGTTGCTCGTCCAGAGCGCGTTGGCACCGAGCGCGACGAGCGTCGCGGCGGC